>JANPLJ010000405.1:0-6060 GCA_031426475.1 Pirellulaceae bacterium
TTGGAACTGGCATCGCTGTTACGGCAACCGGTTTGGGATTGAGTGGAGCGGATGCGGGTAACTACTCCGTGAATACCACTGCCGCCACGACAGCGAACATCACTGCTGCAGGCTCAATCGTGAATCGCCGCGTCTTCTATAACGGTGGAACTGGCGGAGCGACCGGATTTGGTGCGAGTACCAACTTCTCGGTTACGGCAGGTAATCCACCTGCCACCGCCATCGATAGCAAAGTTGCGTTGCTACCAGGTCAAAACAGTTCGTTCGCCAACTACACCAACGCTTCCTTTGGTCTCAACGGAATCATCGTCGATATCGCCAATCCTACTGGAACGATAACCGCGGCTGACTTCACATTTGCCAAGGGGGAAACACTATCCCAAGTTGGGTTCGTTCCGTTTACGGCAACGGAGCTATCGACCACGATCGTTCCTGTGGTAACGCAATACGTCGGTGGTGGTGTCAGTGGAAGCACTCGAGCCAAGATCACGTTCAACAACAGTTCGTTGCGGAATACTTGGGTCAAGGTGACAGTGCTTGCGAACGCTAATACGGGCCTCGCTGCGAACGATGTCTTCTACTTTGGAAACGTCGTTGGAGACACTCAAGGGTCGATTACAAGCGGTAGATACACGGTTAACTCGATCGATACCAGCGGAGCACGGAACAATCAATCGTCAGTTCCAAACTCGGTTTTGGTTACCAACGTCTATGACTTCAACAAGACCGGCAATGTGAACTCGCTGGACACTTCCGTGGTTCGAACCAACCAACAAGCGTCGGGGTTTGTCAGGGTGATTGCAAATGCACCGCCGATGTTCGTTGGCGATGATGTTCCAGGAATTGGCAGCGGAGAAGATTCCGACGAAGCGAGCTTGCTTCTCAACCTTAGTTCGCAGACCGTTCAGTCGGCTCCAGTAGCTCAAGCTTCTGCCGTGACGGCATACAGCACCTCTTCCGATGCCGCGGTTGCCGAGCTCTTTGCTGACAAGATCGTTTCTGCCGAAGCTTCAAGCAGCTCTTCGGAATCGATCGACGACTTCTTTTCCAAGCTTGGAAAAGGAATCTAGCGATTCATCCGGTGCGCGGGCGTCCCGCCCGCACCCAGCGATTTTGCGGACGGAACGTCCGCGAACCGAAAGGAATTGAGTGTGGTTTTGACCCTTGGAGCATGTTGCTCAAAGGATAAAGTGGTATTCGTTTTCGGAGGTATGTTGAATGAAAGTTTTGTTTAGTTGTGTTCTATCTTTGGCCTTGATAGTCAGCCAAGCTTGTGCTGACATCGCTTTGACAACGACGCCCGGGCTGTCGTTTGCACAGAACTCTGGGACTCAAACGTTCCAGTTGTTTGGGCAAGCTGCCGCGAACGATCCGGCAGTCATCGGATTGATCTCGACCGTCACTATCAACTCGGGAACGCCTGGGTTGGGGGTATTCACCAATCCGATCAGTTACGCTTCGAAATTTAACCCTTCGAACGTAAATGGTTCTTCGTCGGGTGTCTTGGATCCGCTTGATGCTCGTACTGCCTACGTTTCGTTAGATTTTACAAGCCCTCAACTCTTTCCGAGTGCATCTCCAGGCGTGTTCGGGACGTTTACGTTTAACGTCAACGGCCTTAATCCTGGCTTCTATGGAATCGTATTATCGGATGCTGCCACGGATGGTCCCAACGTTGTGACAACCAACGGCGGATTTACGATCACGGGTGTGTCTGGGGTTCCTGAACCGACATCGATTTTGACCGCCTCGTCGCTCGGCTTGGGGGGAGTCTTTTTCCGTCGCCGCCGTGCCAAAGTGAGCAAGTCAAAGAAGGTTATCGCGAGAGCGTAACTTTCAAGACTTTCTTGCACACCCTATGAGTTTGCAGCGTGAGTCCCGCGCCGTCTGGCTTTCCCCCGAGCCAGGCGGCTTTTCTCGTTCAATGTTCTTGTGCTGTATCCATTCATGATAGAGGCGATCTCCTTGTTCAAAAGAAGAACTACGCAAATGGCGATTCTTGGTGGCGAACGTTCGAACCGTTCGCGCCGTAACACTCGGGCACGGCAACGCTCAGAACGAGTTTTGAACCGCTCGAAACCGTTCACCCTGTGCTTTGAAGTACTCGAACAGCGTGCGTTGATGGCAACGCTCGGGTTGGGTGATATTGCGTTTACGGGATATCAAGCGTCAACGACTGACAAGGCTTCTTTTGTCTTATTGAAAGCCGTCGACAATGGAACGGTACTTACCGTTACCGATAATGCCTGGAGCGGTTCAGCGCTCTTGGCGACAGAGGGCAATAGTGTCATAAGCTTTGGAGGATCATTTTCGGCAGGGACGCAATTTAACTACGACGCAAGTCGAGCAAGTGGATTGAAATGGGCCGTCGGAACAGCGACAACGAATCTTTCTGATGTAACAAGTGGTAACTTCGCGTTGAATGCATCGGGTGATAATCTATTCGCATACAACGGTTCAACGCCACCGACGACAGGGACCGGTACAGAATGGGTATCGGCTTTCGCTTCGAATGCATTCGTGACATCAGGCGCATCAACCACGAGCCTAACCTATTTACCAGCAATCTTCGCTTCGACGAACTCCCAATTTTCATTGGGCTTGGCAAATGGTGCAAGCAACCAGAACGGAGTTTATTCGGGCGCGAATGTCACAGGGTCAACCGATCAGATTCGGACTGCCGTGCATAACGTTGGTAACTGGACGACATTCACCGCGGCGGGTGCTCAAACCATTCCGCCGGCAAAGACGTTCACGATACAAGCCTCTAGCAACAGCGCGCCGACCGGGCTGGGCCTGTCGAACACATCGATCCTTGAGAATGTAGGCGCCAATGCCGTCGTTGGGGCATTTTCAACGACCGATCCCGATTCCGGAAATACGTTTACTTATTCGTTTGTCGCAGGGACGGGAAGTACCGACAACGCCAGCTTCCACATTAGCGGCAATTCGCTGCGGGCAAACGCGAGCCTCGATTTCGAAACCAAGAGCAGCTACAGCGTTCGAGTTCGAACGACCGATCAAGGCGGTTTGTTTTTCGAGCAAGCGTTTTTGATTCAAGTGCTCGACATCAATGAAACCGTCAATCTAAAGCTGAATGAATTGAAGGTGAATCCACCTGGAAGCACCGTGGCGGGTGACAAATATCAGTACATCGAACTGCTTGGTTCCGCCGGTCTATCGCTCAACAATGTGTACGTCGTTATGCTCGACGGGAATGGGCCGGGAGTCGGTACCGCCGACTATGTTGCAAACCTGACGGGGCGCAATCTGGGTAGCAATGGCCTGTTGATGATCAAGAGTCCGAGTTCCACAGGAACGCATTCAGCTGCTTCCGGTACGACGATTGTTACAGACTCGCAGTTCGATACGCCGGGCGGTATCCTTAGCAAGCTAACGGTATCCTTCTATCTGGTCTCTTCAACGACCACGATCGTTCAAGGTACCGACTTCGATTTGAACGACGATGGAGTCCTCGACAATCTGCCGAGCGGCTTTGCGTTGTTTGACAATGTGGGTTGGTCCGACGGGGATGCTGGAGATCGTGTTTATGGCGGAGTTTCTCTGACGCAAACACAAGGGACGCCCGATGCGGCGACACGTATCGTAGGGAATAGTACGACTTCGTTCGCTGCCTGGTACAACGGCGATCTTTATGATGTTGGAAACGTTCCCTCGCAGCTGCTGTACGATCAGACGCGTGGCAGCTCGAATTTGCCGATCACGCCTACAGTAGCTTCGCTAACACCAGGCGATACGAACTTTGTGGATCTATCCAATACGACCACGAATTTGCGAATCGCCAGTTACAACATCACCAGCTGGGACAATCTGCCTCGCACGGGACTTGGCACGATTCTGGAAGCGATCGGCACGCACATCGTCGGAGGAATTTCTAGGCAAATCGATGTGCTAGCGCTTCAAGAAATTGACACGGCGATTACGCGCCCTACGCAGATCGCGGTGGCAAACTTGTTGAACTCGATTTACGGCGCCGCGATCTATGCGTATGGAACTTTGATCGGCGATTCGACAGGTTCGGGAACACAGGGAGTCGTTTACAACACGCAAACGGTTCAACTCCTCGACGAAGCAGTCGTGGGGACGTCCAGTACGATAGGTCAACCCCGCCAAACATTGCGTCACCATTTTCAGCCCATCGGCGGCGGAAGCTCAACGGATTTCTACGTCTACAATAGCCACTGGAAAGCGGCCGACGATGCCGATGGTCGCAATCGACGGCTTATCGAAGCAAACGCTATTCGAGCCAATGCGGACTTGCTTGGAAATGGAAAGAACATTATCTATGTCGGCGATTTCAATCTTTATGACAGTAGCGAGTTAGCATTTACGTCGATGGTTGGTGCCGGTTCTGGTCAGGCCTTTGATCCTATCAATCGGATTGGAAACTGGCACAACAATGCCAGCTTCGTCGATGTGATGACGCAGGCCCCGGCGAATACTCCGCCTCCTGGTCTTACCGGCGGTGGCCTCGATGATCGATTCGATTTTCAGCTCGTCTCCGGTGAATTGACAGACGGGCTCGGATTGGAATATCGCACCGGTAGCTACCAAGCGTTTGGAAACAATGGATCCGTTCCACTCAACGGTGACATCAATAGCCCAAGTAGCACAGCCCTTTCGGGTCTGGCAAATCGTACGACGGTGCTAAATTTTTTAACAACCGTCACTGACCATTTGCCCGTCGTCGCAGACTACACACTCACTTCTACCGCAACGATCAACCAGGCTCCATCCGGAACGAATACGACCGTTGCAACGGATCAGAATGTTCAATATACATTCGCAGCCGCTGATTTCGGATTCAGCGATACCAACAATGTCCCGACGAATTCATTCGACTCGGTAAAAATCACAACCGCGCCGACTGCTGGCAGTCTCCTGCTCAACGGAGCTCCTGTTATGGCGGGGGATTTTGTTCCGGTTTCTGCGATCAACGCTGGCAACTTTAAATTTGCACCGGCATCGAACGCGACGGGTTCGCCGTATGCGAAATTTACGTTTCAAGTTCGTGACAATGGTGGGACGGCCAACGGCGGAATCGATCTCGACGCGACGCCGAATACATTGACGATCAACGTGCTCCCCGTAATTATTCCGGCAATTCGAATCAACGAAGCCTTGTTGAATCCAAGTGATACAGATGATGCTCGTGAATTCGTCGAGTTGATTCGATTGAACTCCGCAGAAACGCTGACGAACGTTTGGTTGTTGGAAATCGAAACCGACGCGGCTACTGGCCGGGGAACCGTGGATCATGCATTGAACTTGGGTACGGCTACCTTCGGATCGAACGATCTATTGCTGCTAGGCGACAACTACCAAACGTCCACACCCTACAGCGTTCCGGTCGCCACAGGCCTTTTTAACCTGAATCGACCTACACTGGCGACGATCGAGAATTCTGCCAATTTGTTGCTGGTTTACAAGTTCACGGGTACGGTCGGTGTCGACTATGATTCCAATGACGATGGCGTTTTCGATAGTACACCATGGACCAGTTTGATTGATTCGGTTGCGATGGCAGCAAGCACAGAGCCAGCCTATGTAGCTGGAACAAAGGTTCAGAACGCGGACAGCAGTGGCGTTGTGGATGCGATCGTTCGGTTTCCGGGAGTCACCACCGCATTTTCATCGGCGTCGTTCTATGGCGGCAAGATCCTGGATACCGGTACGAACGCCATCGATCTCGATTTCCAAGCGGCACCCTTGAGATCGTCCAATTTCCCAACCGGCGGCATGCTTTCGCCCGGTGCTCCGAACGATCTTCTTGCAACACCCTCGATTGCGATTACATCGGGTAACACGGTCTACAACAATGCTGTTTATGTCGCAACAGCTTCGATCACCGGAAACAACCTTCCGCTTCCAAGCTTGATTTACGAGTTCTACAGCGATGCTGGCGGAACGATGATTATCTCGGCTCCAGAAAACGTGGGAACTTACTACGTTCGAGCCTCGACGACAGCGAACGCAGGTAACAACGCGGCTCAGTCTTCGATCGCCACGTTCCAGATCACCGCCAAGGCGATTACCGGT
>JANPLJ010000406.1:0-2206 GCA_031426475.1 Pirellulaceae bacterium
AGCGTATGTCGTCAAAGAAACCGGCCGAGTCGTCCAGGTCGGATCTTGGCAAAGTAGCGACGATCGCTTTCGACTGGCCGTAGAAATGGTACGAGATGGCAGGTTGGGAAAGCTGGAGAGAGTTGATATCGTTCTTGGCAAGAACGTCACCAGTGGCTCGTTCGTTCCACGGAAGCCACCGAATCATCTCAATTGGGAGTTGTGGCAAGGTCAAACACCGGACGTGCCGTATATCGAAGAGCGAACTCATTACACATTTCGTTGGTGGTATGAGTACTCAGGCGGCCAGATGACGGACTGGGGAGCTCATCACGTTGACATCGCTCAATGGGCAATCGATTCGAACCCCGTTGAAATCTCCGGAATCGCGAAATTGCCGAACGTCGAGAACGGCTATAATGTCCCGACGGATTTTGAAGTCGCGTATAAGTACGCAAACGGTGTGGCCATGACAGTGAAAGACTCGGGAGATAACGGGATCCTGTTCACCGGAGACGCCGGGAGAATATTCGTCAATCGTGGAAAGATCACGGGCGCTCCGGTCGAAGCTCTCAAGGCAAATCCCTTCAAACGGGAGGACTGGAAAGTCTATGACAACGATAATCTCGATCGGCCTGCTCGAGCTGGTAAGCTCGACGCGATCGTCAATCATATGGGCAATTTTTTCGACTGTGTCCAATCGCGTCGACTACCGGTCTCGGATATCGCGAGCCAACATCGAAGTGTTTCGACATGCCATCTCGCGAACATCGCAATACGGCTGGGACGTACGCTGAAATGGAATCCTGAAGACGAACAGTTTATCGACGACAAACAAGCAGATAACTGGCTACGACGTGAGCAACGAAAAGGATATGAAACGGTATAAAAAATGATAGATCGACGTACACTTCTCAAAACCTCAGCTGCTGCCACCTTGGTTGCTTCGGCTTCGCATGACGTTTTGTTTGCGAAGTTGGCTGGCGACTTCCAGCTAAAATACATCTTGGCGTCTTGTCTGTACGGATACTTTGACATCGCAACGATCTTGCCGGAAGTCTCCAAAGTCGGAGCGACAGCGATCGATATCTGGCCGATGAAACATGGCAACCAACGCGAGCAATTGGACGAGCTGGGCGAAGAAAAGTTCGCGGCTCTTTTGAAGCAGCATCAAGTAAGCCTCGGCTGTATCACGCAATACAAGCTCGGCCCCCTCGGTTTGCGAGACGAGATGAAATTGGCTCAGCGATTGGGTTGCAATACCATCGTGACGGGAGCGGTCGGCCCGAAAGACGCTAAAGGAGCCGAGCTTAAAAAGGCGGTAGCTACGTTCATTGAGCAGCTCAAGCCGCATTTGGCGATCGCCGAAGAATCGGGCGTGACCATCTCGATCGAGAACCATGCGAACAATCTGATCGACTCACCCGATTCCATGAAGTACCTTGCCGAGTTGCGTCCGTCGAAGCACTTGAGTATCGCGTTCGCCCCTTATCATCTCCCGCAGGACGAGAAACTACTTTGCGATTTGATTCGCAACCTTGGTGACTCGATAACGGTATTCTATGGATGGCAACATGGTAACGGGTGTATGAATGCGATGCCAAAGGAGGAAGAATTGCTTCAGTTGCCCGGCCGCGGTAAGCTCGACTTTGCTCCTCTACTTGCAACCCTGAAAGAGATTCGGTACCAGGGCTGGACCGAGATTTTTATGCACCCGTTTCCTCGTGGAATTCCTATTTTGGAAACGACAGACGAAGTGACTCGAGAGATCAACCGAGCCAGGGGGCATTTAGAATCGTTGCTCAAGAAATAGAATCGAGAAGCAAAGAGAAGAAAGAAAGCTCCGACGAGTCGGAGCAGTTCAAAGTACAACTGTCTATTTTACATTTGATTACCTCTGTTTAGGATACCGTATTATGCCTCTCGATCGTCGACATTTTATTGCTGGTTCCACGACAGCTTCTGCAGCTGTTTTGGCGGCCAGTGCGCTCGCGTCCCCCAATTCAAACCCAAGTCCTCAAACTTTAGTACAGGCTAAGACTATGCAACAACCCAAAGTTCTGATCATCATTGGTGACGCCACGGAAACCGTGGACACGCTCTATCCTTACTATCGGTTGATCGAGGGCGGCTACCAACCCGTTGTCGCAGCTCCAGAAAAACGACGCTACCAAATGGTCCTTCACGAAGTGAAGCCCGGTTGGACGATTACCAAAGAATGGGAAGG
>JANPLJ010000407.1:0-1128 GCA_031426475.1 Pirellulaceae bacterium
CCCTCATCCCCGGCCCTTATCCCCCCCAAAGCCGGGGGAGAAGGGAGGAGATATTCGTGTCAGTTCGCTTCTCCGTAAAACACCAATCTTGCCTAGTTTTCAGCATTTTCATCAGGCCAGCCGGGGGGGAGGGGCCGAATCGCTTGAAAACACTGCACCTCATCCCCGGCCCATTGCGAGCGAATTCGGAAGAAAAATTCAAAACTGCTATTTGTCGCACCGCACATGCAGAGCCTGGCGCTTACGTCCCTCGCGCGCCGTCTGATGCTCCCCAGTGCTCCGCAATCTTGCGTCGCAAGAATACAGCGCTTCGTCGAAGTTGCTCGATTCCTTCGACTCCGTCTTCGATGCTGATCCAACTGTCGAAGCCGACGCGGCAAAGCTCCGTAAAAATGGCATCGTAGTCGTTCAACCCTTTCCCTATTTCACCATGCCGTAAACGCTTGGCATATCCCGTCGCGCCGCCTTCCTCTCGGCGCAGATCATCTAACGTCCCTTCGATCAGATAGCGATCACTAGCATGCATGGTGACAACACGGTGGGAGACTCGTTGCAGTAATTCGATTGGATCATCACCCGCAATGTAAGCGTTGCTCGGATCGTAATTCACGCCAAAATGGGGATGATCGATCGCGTTCACTAGATCGCAAAAAACGTCCATCTTTTGAGCAAATTCGGGGTATTCCCAGAAGTCATCTTTGTAATGATTCTCGAGTATGAGAGTGATCCCACGTTCTTGAGCAAATGGCAAACAAGCATAGATACTGTCGGCAGCTAAGCGAACGCCTTCGGTATCGGTCAGCTCGGGACGTCGCTGTCCGCTCAAGACGCGACAGTAGTTGCCTCCCAGGGCGTGCGTCATCTCAATCCAACGTTTCTGTTTTGCAATTTCGGCTGTACGAAAAGCAATATCAGGGTGCGTGAAATCGGGTGAACAGCAAAGCATCGGAATGGTCATACCAAGATCTTCGACTTGCTTACGAAAGGCGGGCCATCGAGATTCGTCGGCCATTTCAAGAAAGCCGGCGTAGAATTCAAGGCCGTCGATATCGAGTGTTGCTGCGAGTGAAAACCATTCTGACAGTTTCATCGTCCCATCTTTACAGAGGGCTTGCATGTAGGCTTTCG
>JANPLJ010000408.1:0-1816 GCA_031426475.1 Pirellulaceae bacterium
CCTTCGTCGACGGTTACAACGCCGTCCTTGCCAACTTTTTCCATCGCGTCAGCAAGCAAATTGCCGATCGCTCGGTCATTGTTCGCTGCGATCGAAGCGACGTTGGCCATTTCGCTCTTGTCTTTGATCTTGATCGACATCTTGTGGAGCTTTTCGGTGATGTCGGCCACAGCCTTTTCAATTCCGAGCTTCATTTGGATCGGATTGACGCCGGCCACAACAGCCTTGAGACCTTCATTGAAGATAGCTTCGGCCATCACAGTCGCAGTCGTCGTTCCATCGCCAGCAACGTCGCTGGTTTTGCTAGCGACTTCGCGAACCATACGAGCGCCGATGTTTTCGTAAACATCTTCGAGGTCAATTTCCTTGGCGACGGTAACGCCGTCCTTGGTTACGGTAGGGCTACCGAAGCTCTTTTGAAGAATGACGTTTCGACCGCGAGGTCCCAACGTCACTTTGACAGCTCGTGCGAGCTTCGAAACGCCGCGGCGAATGGCCTCGCGCGCTTCTTGATCGAAAGCGATGATCTTAGGCATAACTAATATTATTCTCCGGAATGGGTGTGTGAATTTTGGGGTTGGGAGGGAAAGACCTAGCCAAGAATCGCTAGAACTTCACCTTCGCTCATGAGCAGGTACTCTTCACCATCGACTTCGATTTGTTCGCCTGCATAGCTTGTGAACAGGACCTTGTCGCCAGCCTTGACTTGGAGAGGAGCACGCGAGCCGTCATCGAGAATCCGGCCATCGCCGACGCTGATAATCTTGCCGCGGGTAGGCTTGTCCTTGGCTGAATCGGGCAGCAAAATCCCACCAGCCGTGCGCTCTTCCGAGGCTTCGCGTTGAACAACCAACCGGTCGCCGAGTGGAACCAACCTTACTTTCGCTTTTTCTTTTACAGCCGCAGCCATCTGCCGAACCCTCCCGTGTTTGGATATCGAAAACTGATAATGAACGATCTTTTCTGTGTAGCTCGTGTCCCGTAAAGCCTTTCAAGCGTCTACGGTAGACGTCGGGAGTCAAAACGACATGTTCCCAACGCTCGGCTGCCGTTTGAGCAATCGCTGTGCCGAACGCGAACCACAACCCGTTTTAATTTGGTTTCCCCCCGAATCAGAATACATTTCGCAACTCTTCGCCAATGTTTCCAGCAGGCAGGGAAGCGGTTCTGTCAAATTGGCATCGCGTAGATATATTAAGAGGATCTACATAGGGCCCACGAAATTCGATGGCCTTACAATCTATTTATTCCAGTCAGGTTTGTTCTATGCCGATCCGCGTTACGTGCCGTTGCGGCCAAAGTCTCTCTGTTCCTGATGCGATGGCTGGAAAGTCAGGAAAATGCCCGAAATGTGCGGAAATCATTCGGATTCCATCGGCTTCGTCACAAGCTTCGGGCCCACCGACTGCCGCTGGCACTGGAAAAGCCTCCGAGACGACGCCGAAGCCTGCAAAAAGCGTGTCGGCAAAGCCCGCGTCACCTAGCCAGGACAAGCCGGCATCGAGTGGCGGCGCGTTGGACCAGCTCTTTGCCGAGGCTGGCCTCGACAAACAGAAAGGCCCTGAATGCCCGTCCTGCAAGGCTCCGATTGCGCCCGCTGCAGTGATTTGCGTGAAGTGCGGCCTCAATCTCTCGACCGGCCAGAAATTAAGAGGAGCTGCGATTGAATCTCCGAAAGATCCCTCGCAATTCGCAAATCGCCAGTTGGGTGACGCTCATCGTAGCCTTAAGAAAGAATCCGATGCCGATGAAGCCGCAAAGTACACCGGGGCACCTTGGTGGGTATCCTTAGCGGTCGTCCTAGGCATGGTGATGA
>JANPLJ010000409.1:0-3761 GCA_031426475.1 Pirellulaceae bacterium
GCGACTTGTTCAGATTTTTCGAAATCTTATTGACAAACAAGGCTGTCATTGTGAAGTCTACGCGGGACTGGACTGGATCGTGGCATCCGATACCGTTGTTCGTCCCGATGTCATGATCGTTTGTGGGGAAAAACCGACTCAACATTTGGAAAGACCGCCAGTTCTGACAGTGGAAGTTCTCTCCCAAAGTACGGCCTCCAAAGACAAAATTCAAAAACGCGAACTCTATCAGCGTTACGGTATCATGCACTATTTAATTGCCGATCCAGACAGGCGGACTCTCCAAGTTCTACGACTAGTGGACAGCGCCTACCAGGAGATCGAGTGCGCTTTGATGTATACGTTCGAGATCGACAAGGGATGCGAGATAGAGCTCGAAGTAGATCGCCTGTTTCGATAGGCGTCATTCATGAAAGCGGATGGGCTTGGGAATCACATCGTCGATTTTAGCGATGTCGCCTTAATCGGCGGAACTTGGTGCACAACCAAGAGGTTATGTGCGTTGTCCAAAAGTCCGGTGCCGGTAACGTAGACGACGCGATCACCGGGTGACAAAATCCCCGTTTCGCAGCCCCAGCGACTGACTTCATCGAACAAGGCTTGCGGCGTTCCAAGCAGTTCGACACCGTGAGGCATGATCCCCCAAAACAAGCACATACGCCGTAGGATGGCGGGCGAGTCGCTCACTCCGAGCGTCGGGATGTAGTTCCGCTGTTTCGATTTCACCCACGCCGTGCCGCCGGTATGCGACGCGATCACAACCAATTTGGCATCGATCGTCTCAGCAATACTAGCTGCGCTGTACGTGACGGCCGAGGTGATCGGATGGACGCGATCGACGATGATCTGCTTTGGAGGTGGTACGATGTCTTTGAGCATCCTTTCGGTCGACAGCATGATCCGGTTCATCATGTCGACGGCATCGATGGGATATTCGCCGATGGCCGTTTCACCGCTGAGCATGCATGCGTCAGCACCGTCGAGGATCGCGTTGGCGACATCGCTCGCCTCGGCCCGTGTGGGGCGACGATTGTGGTGCATGCTTTCAAGCATCTGCGTGGCAACAATGACGGGTTTCACTTTTTCGCGACATATTTGGATGATGCGTTTTTGAGCGACCGGCGTCTCGGCGACATCGATCTCAACCCCCAAATCGCCCCGCGCGACCATCACGGCATCGGTTGCATCGACGATCGCTTCTAAGCATTCAAGGGCTTCACGCTTTTCGATCTTGGCAACCACGAGCGCTGGGCAGTCCATCGAAATTAAAAGATTCTTCAACGAAAGAACATCTTGCGCATTTCGAACGAACGACATGCTGACGAAATCGATCTCATTTCGAGCGGCCCAAAGCGCATTATCGATGTCCTCGGGACGCATCGCCGAGACACTCAGATTTGTTCCCGGAAGATTGATCCCCTGTTTCGAACGGATAGTGCCACCGATTAAGACTCGGCACTTGATTTCGTCGCGAGCCTTCTCGACTGCTTCAAGGCAAATCGTGCCGTCGGCCAACAAAACTCGTTCGCCGACATCCAGTTCATCGATCAGCTTTGGATAGATGCTAACGAGCTGATTCTTCTTCGTCGCTACTTCGCCGCGGATAAAATAAAGCTCGTCCCCGCTTTTGACTTCCAGCGGTCCATCGGACAACGCTCCTAAACGAATCTTGGGGCCGGCCAAGTCCAGCAATACTGCGACGGGGAACCCAGTGATCTCTCGCACCTGCTTGATTTTCTCAAGCGTTGCCGCAAAGTCGGCTTGCTTCCCATGGGCAGCGTTAATTCGAAAGATATCGACGCCATGATTCACGAGTTCGACTAGAATTTCGACACGATCGCATGCTGGCCCGACGGTGGCGATAATTTTCGTTCGGGCTTCTGTTAATCGAGGTCGAACAACCGTAGATTGCGAGTCGGCCATAGTGTTTCACATTTGAGCAAGTAAAGTGGCACGTGCCAGAAGAATCACGTTTTACTCCATGTAAGAGCCGAAGGATACAGGACAATCGATGGCAATCAAGTCAACATGGAAAGATCGATGGGTTTGTATCGGTGGCGGGACGGCAGGTCTTGGATTACAGCTGGCCCAAGCGTTTGCTCGGCGAGGTGCCAACGTTGCTGTGATTGGACGTGATCCTGATCGAGGCGACGCGGCCGTCGAAGCCTTGCGAAAGATTGGGAGCGGAGCATTCAGACGTTTTATTGTCGACCTCGCGGACGAAAAAGCCATTGAGTGTTCCGAATGGAAATCGTGGCTTCAGAATACCGATCTTCATGTCGCGTTGGCTGCGGCGGGTAAATCGGATCGCGGATTCTTAATGCAACTATCGACTGCGGAATTGGAATCGTTGATAAGAACGAATGTCTATTCTTCGTTCTGTTTTAGCAAAGCAACGCAAGAGTCGTTGAAGCGCCGAGCCGGGACCTTGGTTCATATCGCTTCGCTCTCGGGCATCGTTGCGGCACCTGGCATGGGCGGCTATTCGATCGCAAAACATGCCTTAGTCGCGATGAGCCGACAATTGCGATTGGAGCTTGCAGAGCATGGCATTCGAGTGCTATTGGTTTGCCCAGGTCCCATTCGACGTGAGTCTTCCGAAAGCGGTCGCTACGACGAATTGGTAAAAGACCGGGATCTACCCGAGTCGCTTAAGAAACCGGGAGGCGGAGCGAACTTAAAGGCGATCGAACCAGGCTGGCTTTGCGATCGGATTATCTCTGCGATCGAATCGAATCAACGCGAGCTTGTTGTGCCTTCGAAAGTTCGATGGCTGGCCAGCGTCGGTAACCTTTGGCCCGGACTGCTAGACTATATGCTGAGAAAGAAATCGTAAATGCTGAGAAAGAAATCATAACGTCAAAAAGTGGTTAGACAGTTGCCTCGATCATCGCGGCGACATGGGCCGCCGCCCCCATCGCTCCCGCGTCGTCCCCGAGCTTTGCAACGCGAACTTCAAACGTGTCGGCGTAGCATTCCAGGACATTCTTGCGAGCGATCCTATTTACTTCCTCGAGGTAGATTTCCGGAATCGCTTCGACCAAGCCACCACCCAGAACGATCACGTCCGGACCAATCAGATGTACCATATTCACGACCGCGTAGCCGATCTGTTGAGCGGCTTGTCGCAAAACAACTTCGACGGCCTTGTCGCCCGCCTTGATCGATTGAGCTAGAGCTTTGCTTCGGATTTTCGAGATGTCGGTGCCTGCAAATTTATAGAGCTCGGGAGCTTCCCCGCGATACGCAAGCTTTGCACATTCTGAAGCGATATTCAGTCGGCTCGCTTCCGATTCCAGGGTTCCTGTCATGGAAACCCCGCTGCTTCGATTGGACGAACTGATCTTCATGTGCCCGATTTCCATCACCGTCAAACGTCGTCCACGCAAGATTTTCCCGTCGTGGACACACCCGCCCCCGATGCCAGTTCCAGGAAATATTCCGACAGTTGAGTAGGCTCCGACTGCGGCACCAAAGGAATATTCGCCATAAACTCCAGCATCGACGTCGTTCAGGACTTCGACGGAACATCCGAAGCGGTCCGAAAGAAAACTACCAACGGGGACGTTTTCCCAGCCCAAATTGACGGCAACGCTGACTATGCCTTTGGCCCAATCGATCGGGCCAGGGCATCCGACACCGATTCCAGCGACTTGAGTCGGCGAAATTCCATTTGCAGCCAGTGTTTCCTCGATGAGCTCCGCAATTCGCTCGAGACCACTTGCGGCTCCCTCGATTCCTTTCGTTTTCTTGCGATTGCG
>JANPLJ010000410.1:0-1543 GCA_031426475.1 Pirellulaceae bacterium
CTTCGACAGCAACAGCGAATGAAAAGAGGCAGCGAATGGAAAAACGCAAGTTTAGGTTACTATAGACCTGATATCGCTTCGGGATGAAAACGACCGAACGCAAAACAACAAGGAAAGCCACACGGAATCATCATAGCGAACTGTTAGCTCTAAGGTTTTGACGACCGACATGGAACGTGCCTGCTAATTCACTCAATCTCACCATCGAAAGTCCTTATGTTTGCAAGCCACTTAGAATGTCCGAAATGTTTCGCGACTTACGAAACCGAGCAACCACATCAGCTCTGTCGCTGCGGCAGCCCACTGCTCGTGAAATACGATATGAAAAAAGTCGCGGCGAACATGACCAAGGAATTGGTTGCTAGCCGTCCACCGGATTTATGGAGGTACCGCGAGCTACTACCTGTCATCAGAGCAGAAAACATCGTCACGATGGGCGAGGGGATGACTCCGTTGCTGCGGCTTGATCGTCTTGGTCAACAAGTCGGCATGAAGAACCTGTACATGAAGGATGAGGGAATCATTCCGTCCGGCAGTTTTAAGGCTCGAGGCGCAGCGGTAGGTGTGTCGCGTGCGAAAGAGCTTGGCGTGAAGACTCTGGCCATGCCGACCAACGGCAACGCAGGTGGAGCGTGGGCTCTGTACTGCGCGAAAGCTGGGATCAAAGCCGTTATTGTGATGCCGAAGAGTGCTCCCGTAATCCCGCGAAGTGAGTGCGCGATCGCCGGTGCGTCTCTCTCGCTCGTCAATGGTCTGATCAGCGATGCAGGAAAGATCGTGGCTAAGGCGATCGCCGAACACAAGTGGTACGACGCGAGCACATTGAAGGAGCCGTATCGTATCGAAGGCAAGAAGACGATGGGACTGGAGATCGCTGAGCAGTTTGGTTGGAAGATGCCGGACGTCTTACTCTACCCAGCGGGTGGCGGAGTCGGATTGATCGGAATCTATAAAGCATTCAACGAGTTGAAAGAACTCGGATGGATTAGCGGGGATCTTCCGCGAATGGTGGCGGTTCAGGCAGCTGGTTGTGCTCCGATTGTTCGCGCTTGGGAAGCCGGTGCAAAAGAATCAGAGTTCTGGCACGACGCTCATACTTGCGCGTTCGGAATCACTGTCCCCAAAGCCATCGGCGACTTCTTGGTTCTCGAAGCTGTTTACCAATCCAATGGTTGCGCCGTAGCAGTCACCGATGAAGACACACTCAAGGCAGAAGCATTGATGGCTTCCGTCGAAGGTGCTTTCATTTGCCCGGAAGGCGCTGCATGCATGGCTGCGGCTCAACGCTTGTTGGCCGAAGGTTGGATCAAGCGGGATGAGCGAGTCGTGTTGCTCAATACCGGGTGTGGGATCAAGTATCCCGAAACGGTGCAATGTGATCCTCCTATTCTTCAGCCAGGCGATACGTTGGTTGAATTTTAAAACGCCTAGATTTAAATAAGGACACGTCTCGCTGATCGCCACCAGAGTCCGAAATCGACAGCGTCAAATCCCGCGGGATTTTTTGCTGCCTCACAAACAATCAGAACAATGCACAATCGCG
>JANPLJ010000411.1:0-1238 GCA_031426475.1 Pirellulaceae bacterium
TGAAGTTCGAGGAACAAGTTCTGGACAGGTACGGACCCGCCCAGGTAGGCTTCGACCACCCGGAGGGTGACCTCACCGTTTATAATGACCGAGCTTTCGCTCAATCACGACTAAGCTCGTGAGCCCTGCGGCTCACGCACAAATCCGGCTACGTGTCGGTGGCGACTAGGATTTACGGCCGAGAATACGGTCCATCGAATCCGATGTTTGCCAAACAAGTGCTTCCGGATAGTGAATGTACGGATGGAAGTACTCAAACGTTACATAGCCCGCATATCCCACCTTGTCCAGTTCTTCCGTGACGGCCGGCCAATTCGTAGTGCCGTCCAGCAAGGGTCGAAAGGTCTCTAACGAATAATCGGTCCCTTTCTTGGTAAACTCTTTTAGATGCACATTCTTAGTGCGCTTCCCCAAGATCTTGACCCAGTGTTCGGCATGCTGGAACATCGAGATGTTGCCAGTGTCAAAGTGGACGTTGACATGAGGGCTGCCGAAGCTATCAACGAAGTCGTTCATCTCCATCGGCGTCATGAGATAGCCGTTGAAAAAGATGTTTTCGATGTTCAATGAGATCTTTGATTTTTCTGCTTCGCGAACGAGCTTTCCAATCGCATCTTTGGCACGTTGATCGCAAATGTCGTTGGGGACGGGCTCATGGTCATCTCGCCATGGGATATGGACAGCGCCGGGCACGACCAAGACATTTTCGACCCCCATGTCATGTGCGGCCTGTCCGATTTTACCGGCTAGCTCCAAACCTCGATTGCGCTTTTCCGGATCATTCGAAGTCAAAGGATACGGCCAAAAGAGAAACGAACATAAGCCGCTAATCTCGATGCCAATCTCGTCAGCCATCTTTCGAATCGCCGCAACGTCCTTCGCAGTCGCCTTGGGAGAAAGGTCGTTGTCCAGATCGTAGTTCAGTTCGATTCCGTCGAAGCCTGCATCCTTGGCAAGCTGCATGCACTCGCGCAGAGTCATTCGCTGAGGGTACGGAAAGGCCCAGAGGTTGATCGATTTCTTCATCGCATAGCGCTTCAGAGAACCACGCCGCGCGTCGGGTGCGACGGCGGCGTTCGCCTGCGACGGTTCAAACGCAATCGCAGTAAGTCCTATACCAGCGATCGTCGCTCGAAGAGCGTCCCGTCGCGGAAAGGTGTCTCGATGAGGTTGATTCTTTTCCATAGACGTTAGAACTTCTTTATCGCTCAGCAAGAGCCGGAAGCGTAAGCGACGAA
>JANPLJ010000412.1:0-8475 GCA_031426475.1 Pirellulaceae bacterium
CGTCGTACGACAAAATCAACTGCCAGCTCGTGGGCTGCTAATTTAAAACGAATTTTGAGACTTCTCGCCAATCGCCACCGCGAACACGCTCGTTCCCAGGCTCCTGTCGGCTCCTGCCTGGGAACGCACTGTCCTGGAGGCTCTGCCCTCCCGAATCCTTCAATCCCGAGAGAGTACGGCAGGCTGAGCCTGCAATTCATCGGGTTCCCAGGCAGAGCCTGGGAACCAGAAGGTGGCGTTCGCCGAGAAGTGTCTTTAATACCCCGTTTTTTCGAGTCTCGTTGAATAGCCGACATCGGTTTTGCCGATAATACCGACTAGGAAGTTTGCTAGCCCAATGATCGTGAAGGAATCCGATATGCAAATCGAATCAACTCGGTTTGGTCAGATAGAACTCGACCACTCAGATATACTGTTGATGCCAAACGGTCTTATTGGCTTCGAGACCTGCCGGCATTGGGTTCTGCTATCGAATCCTTCGAACGAGGACGTCGCATGGTTGCAATCTGTCGGCTCTCCGTCGGTAGCCGTGCCAGTGGTTAGTCCGCGCCGCTTCGACAACGATTATCGCGTTCAGCTCGCTCGACGCGATCTTAGCTTACTCCATCTAAGAAATGACGACCAAGTCTTCGTACTGGCCGTCGTCAGCAAGAATGGCCATGCGCTAACGATGAACTTAAAGAGCCCTATCCTTCTGAATGCGACACGTCAGATCGCCATCCAAGTCGTATGCAGTGACGACCGACCGCTTTCCGTACCAATCGGCTTGTCGTCGCACGCCAAAATGCTCCGAGCGGCCTAGGGCTGTCAAAACTTCGGTGTTGGCAGGAAGTACTTGCTGCTCCTGGTCCCATGGCAATTCTGCCGCATTCCATCCCGAATGGATACCAAGACATTAGCCGGGGGTCGCCGCAACGCGGCGCACCCCCGGTTACTCAACAACGCGCGAACGACCCTGCAAGGGTCGAAGATGCTTCGATCCTTTCAGGATCGGAAACCCCTTCGCCCATTGTGTCCGGTGGTGTCGCTTCGCTCAACCACCGGCTAATGTCTTAGTATCCCTTCGGGATGAAAATTGCGAAAAACGAAATCCGGCGCAACCCCAAACATTCGACAGCCCAGGGTAAGCTCCCTCGATCGAGAATCAATCATCGAGAACACCCACTAAAATACCTGACTCCCAAAATCGCTAGTTGAACAATCAACAATCAACTCTCCCGATACTGTTCGAGAATCACCAAGATTCTCGCCAGTTCTGCTCTGGCCCTTGGAACTTGTGTTTCGGCTAGGTCGGTTGCTTCTGCGACGCGCGGTAGGGCTTGCAGAGCAAATTGCTCCCATTCTAATTGGAATGCCTTCAACTGCTTGACGCGAGTCTCACACAAAGCGAGTCTCGCTTTGGCTTTCTCCAATTGCTTCTGTTGTTCGGAGCAGCCTTCGTAGTCGTCTTCACGCACTTTTGCTCGGCACATGGCGAGTGCCTCTCGGGCCTCGGCGAAGCGTTGTTCGGCTCGTAGCTTGGCCGTTCGCCAATAGGTGCTCGCTTCGCTGTCCAGCCAGGCTGAGACCCGCTGGAATTGAAGTCGCACTTCGTCGCAGCGTGTTGTCAGATCTTCGCGAAAGCTACCGAGAAACGCTTGGAAGTCGATTAACGCTTCGACGTTATGGATCCTTGCTCCATCAGCCATGTCGCTGATACTCCTCGATTAGCTCGGCTTTGCGAACCAAATAAGGAATATGCCGTTCGCTCGACTCGATCAACCGGGCCAGTTGTTTCAACTGGTCTTCAAACTCGACCGAAAATTTTCGATGTTCTTGATCTCGCCACGAAGTTGCCAGTCGTTGCATCTCTTGGCTGAGCATCCCGGAGGCGCTGGTCAACGTTTCGTTGAAGCGTTTGAGCATCATGGCGAATTGCCGTAATTGTTCGGGATCTACAATAGCTTGTGCCATAACGTTACACTCGCTTAAAAAGGTGTTTGCTTCAATACGTCGATTCGCTTTGCAAGCTTCGCAGCATTCGGGGCGCGATCGTGAACAAGGAGTTCCGCATAACGAATCGCCGCGTCGACCATGCCTAGTCGATCCGACAGTTCGAAAGCCATCGTAAGAGCTTGCGTTCGCAATCGCGGGTCTGGCGGCGGTGCTCGAAAGAGGGCCGCTTTGCGATAGGCCGACAAGGCTTCGATCGGGCGGTTCAACTGCTGTTGGCAAAGCCCGAGTTCATAGAAGGCTCGCGCTCGCAACGGCGAATGTTGGGCGGCTTGCTCGAGCAACGGAATGGCTTCTTCCGATCGCCCCAGATCCTTCAAGGCACCCGCCCAGATGATTAACAGTTCACGCTGATCTGGATGTCGCTTGAAACGCATCCGGCAAAACTGAACGCGCTCGTTGGCAAGGTTCGTCTCACCGCGTTCCAGGAGCAGTTTCGTTTCCTTGCTTGGGTTATTCACGTAGGCCTGCCGTGCATCCTCCGCCGTTTGCTCGGCGGCCTGTAGAATCAAGTCTTCGCGAAGCAAGACAAGCGGCTCGTACTCGGGGTTATGCTGGACGCCGGCATCTAAAACTCGTAGCGTATCCTTCCAGCGATGTTGGCCTTGATAAATTTTCGCCAGTTGCAAGTAGGGCGTCGGATCCGCCGGTGAATGACGGATTAGCTGCTCGAGCTCTTGGTGAGCCAGTAACGTAATACGCCGCTCGGAAGTCGCACTCCCCGCATCCAGGGCGGCGTCAATACTTCCAAGTTTTGGCCGCAACAACAGCCCATCGACCGCTTGGTACCGCGCCAGGGCTCGTTCTACTTCTTCGTTCTTTTCAGACGCATCCGTCGGCATCGAGGTGATTTCGGAGGGAGAAGGGATCGAACAGAGAGCGAAAATTAGCATTCCAGATAATTGGTTAATGATTATCATAGCACACATCGGGCGACGATCTAGAACGCCCCGAGAACGAAAAACCCGCCTCAACGAGAATCTGAAGAACAAGACACATGAAACATAACCTCCTTTCCGTGGCCCGCCGCTCCTTGACATCTTTTGCGCGGGTCGCCGCGTTCTGCTTGGCTTTCACGCTGGTTCGCTTTGCGAGTGCTAAGCCGCTTGTATATGAGGGAAGCGAAGGTCCTGGTAAGGGGAAACACATCGTGTTTCTTGCGGGCGATCATGAATATCGCTCGGAGGAATCTCTTCCTGAACTTGCTCGCATTTTGGCGAAGCATCACGGCTTCAAATGTACGGTGCTTTTCAATATCGACCCAGACACTGGCGAGATCGTCGCAGGCAACTCGAACATGCCTGGCATCGAGGCGCTGGATAAGGCTGATTTGGCAGTCGTGTTCTTGCGATTTCAAAATTTCCCCCAAGACCAGATGAAACACTTCGATGACTACCTCAAGCGCGGGGGGCCGGTCGTCGGGATGCGGACGTCGACGCATGCCTTTAAAATGGAGGCGACGGCTCCGTTCTCAAAATACTCCTTTGATTACAAAGGGACCGACTATGAACTCGGTTTCGGACATCAGGTACTTGGTCAGACGTGGGTTGGGCATTACGGCAAGAACCACGCGCAGAGCACTCGCATCACGGTCATCGACGACAAGAAGTCCCACCCGATCCTTCGCGGTGTGAAAGATGTTTGGGTCCAGGCAGGCGGCTACGTTGGCAAGCCGATCGATGGAGAAATTTTGACGATCGCTCAACCGCTGGATGGAATGACTCCAAAGTCGCCTGCTGATGCGACAAAGCCACCGATGCCTTCCGAATGGACTCGCACATACAAGTCTGCGTCAGGAAAAATGGGGCGAGTTTTTACTTCCCTGTACGGTACGCCGGAAGATATTCTTAACGACGGTTATCGCCGAATGATGGTCAACGGATGCTTCTGGGCGCTAGGCATGGATAGTTCGATCAAACCCGACGCGAACATCGCGTTCGTCGGACCGTTCAAGCCGAATACGTTTGCTGGCGGTGCCTATGCTCGAGGCATCAAACCCGAGATGTATGCTGGATTCGAAAGTCCGATTCCGGCCAACAACAACACAGTCGATCCAAACGCGAAGAATAAAGATAGGTCCGAAAAGAAAGATAAGTCCGAAAAGAGAGCTGACAAGTCTGAAAAGAAAGCAGACGTTGCAAAGTCCCTCGCTCCAGCTTCCGATATGCTCATCACAGGCAAACCGGCTCGGTTTGTTCGCATCGAGCTTCCAGGAGACAAACGTATCCTGACGCTTGCGGAAGTCGAAGTGATCAGCGGTGGAAAGAATGTTGCGAAGAGCGGTAGTGCCACGCAATCGAGCACCAATGCGGGCGGTGTCGCAGCGCGCGCGTTGGATGGCAACAAGGACCCAGATTGGGGCAAGAATGGGCAGACGCACACAGCAAATTCGGGATCGACGATTCCATGGTGGGAAGTTGATCTTGGAAAGGCCCTGGATGTTGAGAAGATTGGTATTTGGAACAGAAAATCGTTTGAAAGTCGTCTCGATGGTTTTACGATCACGCTCCTCGACACAGATCGCAAAGAAGTCTTTCGGGCAGCGAATGTCGCAGCGCCTGAAGAGATGGAGATCGACGTAAAGAATGGCAAGCTGACTTATTTGTCCTACAACGGAAAACCGGGAGCACCTCTCGCGAACGTATCGAAGAAGGATGCCAGTAGGAATAAGAAGGATGACAAAAAGCAGCCGGAGCCGACGAATGAACCGCCGCTTGTCGATGTGCCTGCAGACTATCGCGATCCGATGCCGTTTGCATTTCAGAAAGGCGATGTTGTCGCCATCCTAGGTAATGGCTTGCCCGATCGCATGCAGCATGATGGGTGGATGGAAACACTTTTGCAGAGCGTGCTACCAGACCAAGAAGTGCGATTCCGCAATATGAGTGCCAGTGGTGATCGCCCCGATTCGTTCCCGCGCAGCAAAGGCGCGGCCTCGATGACCGAGTACCTTCGGCACGTGAAAGCGGACGTTGTACTCGCGTTTTTTGGCTATAACGAGTCGTTCGAAGGTGTAGAAAAAGCGAGCGAATATCAGAAGAAGCTTGTCGCGTTCGTCAAGAAGACGCGAGGTTCCAAGGCGAACGGGAAATCGTTTCCTCGCATCGTGTTGTTCAGCCCCATTGCGCACGAAGATACGCACAACGCGAACGTGCCCGATGGCAAGGCCCACAATGTTCAGCTCGAAGCCTACACGAAAGCGACCGAGGCGGCGGCCAAGGAAGCGGGCGTTGGCTTTGTCGATCTGTTTCATCCGTCATTGCAATTGTTCCAGGCTGCGCGTACACCTCTTACGATCAACGGCGTGCATTTGACGGAATCAGGAAATCGCCAGCTTGCTGAAATGATCGCGACCGCGCTGGTGGGGAGCCAAGTGAGCGCCTCGGCGTCGCTGGAACCACTGCGTGCGGCTGTGCTTGACAAGGATAATCATTGGAATAATCGCTATCGAGCGCGCGATGGCAACGATGTTTGGGGAGGACGCTCGACTTTGGCGTTCACCAACGATCAAACCAATGCCGTCGTTTTGCAGCACGAACTGTCGATGCTGGATGTGATGACCGCGAATCGGGATCCGCGCGTCTGGGCTGCAGCGAAAGGCAAGGAAATCAAAATCGATGATAGCAACGTGCCCAAGCCGATCGAGGTTATCTCGAATGTCGGTGGTGGGAGCAAGAGTTCGAGCGCAGAGAAGGAAGGTACGCTCAACTATATCGGTGGCCAAGAAGCGATAAACCACATGGCGGTTGCGAAAGGATTCGAGGTCGGCTTGTTCGCCGATGAAAAGCAATTCCCGCAGCTTGTAAACCCTGTGCAAATGCAATTCGATACCAAAGGTCGACTCTGGGCCGCCGTCTGGCCGACTTATCCGAAATGGGAGCCGCTCAAGGAGATGAACGATGCTTTGATCATCGTGCATGACGACAACAGCGATGGCAAAGCGGATCGCGTTACCGAGTTCGCACGCGTTCAGAACCCGCTCGGCTTCGAGTTTTGGAACGGCGGCGTTGTCGTCACCTGCACGCCGGAGATCTTGTTCCTCAAAGATACCGATGGTGACGATGTGGCCGATGTTCGCATTATCATGTTGCAAGGTCTCGATTCATCGGACACACATCATGCTGCGAATAATTTGATCTACGGCCCCGATGGCGCTATCTATTGGCAGAGCGGTGTTTTTATGATGCACAACCACGAGCATCCGTGGGGGCCATCGCTGCAAACCGAAGCGTCCGCCATGTATCGCTTTGACCCACGACGCTTCACCATTTCACGGCATGCAGACAACTCACCCAACCCACACGGCACCTCGTTTGATTACTGGGGGTATCACTACGCAACCGACGGAACCGGCGGTCGTGCTTATCAAGTTCGACCGGAAGGTGCCGGATTTAAGATGTACGAGTTGCTGAAGAAAGAAGTTCGTCCCGTAACTGCTAGCGAAGTGGTCAGCAGCACGCACTTCCCTGAGTCAATGCAGGGTGACTTCCTCATTTGCAATGTGATTGGATTCCTCGGAATCAAGCATTATCGCCTAGAACGCAATATCGATACCGGTGCTGTTTGGGGCGAGCCAGCGGGCGACGAACTGACTGTCACTACGGTCAATGCCGACGGGAGTAAAACGGAAGAAAAATCGCGGGGACTGCTTATGAGCGGCGACAAGAATTTCCGTCCATCCGACGCCATCTTTGCCCCCGATGGTTCGATGTATTTCAGCGATTGGCATAACGTCATCATCGGTCATATGCAACATAATGTGCGAGATCCGAACCGAGATCATGCGCACGGCCGCATCTACCGGTTGACAGCAACTGGTCGTCCTTTGCAAAAGCCGATCGCGATCGACGGTCAGCCGATTCCTGCGCTGCTCGATAATTTGAAGTCTCCCGTCGACAGTATTCGCCACCGCACGCGAGTCGAACTCAGCGAACGCGATTCGAAGGAAGTGATTGCCGCCACCAAGGTTTGGATCAAGCAGTTCGATTCGAACAAGAAAGAGGACGCGCATCATCTGCTCGAAGCACTCTGGGTGCACCAGCAGCACAACGAGAAGAACTTCGAATTGCTGGGCCAGCTGTTGAAGTCACCCGAGGCCCATGCACGTGTCGCTGCAAACACAGTGAAACATTTGTGGTTCAACGTCGAGAGCACCATGCGCGGCGGCGTCATCGCTGGAGCCAAAGAAGCTGCCGCGGAAAAGTCGGGCATTCTCAGCGATACTCCAGAACTCACCACGATTCGTATCGCCACGGTCCAGGAACGCATGATGTACGACGTCAAAGAGCTGACCGTGAAGCCCGGCAAGAAAGTAAAGCTCACGTTCGCCAACGTCGATTTTATGCCTCATAACATCTTGCTTGTAAAACCTGGTACCGCCGATGACGTCGGCCTGAAGGCGATTGCTCTTGGCGCCGGTGGCTTTGCGGTTAGTTTTGTACCGCCGAGTTCAGACGTCCTTTGGTCAAGCAAGCTCGTCGATCATGGACAAGAAGAAGTCATCGAGTTCACCGCTCCGACAGTGGAAGGGGCCTACCCATATATCTGTTCATTTCCTGGCCACCACCTTCTCATGCGAGGTATGCTGTTCGTCACCAACGACTTGAAAGCGTTTCGTGAAAAGAATCCAGCGCCGGTGATCAAACTCACGGAATGGAAAGTCAGCGATCTGGAAGAAGACTTGAAGCGAGTGGGACAACAACGCAACTATTTCCGTGGCCAGCAACTGTTCACGACGCTCGCCTGTGCCCAGTGCCATCAATTAGGTAAAGACGGCGTTGTCGCAAGCCCTGCGCTTGGTTTGGGCCATACCAGTAGCCCGAGCACAGCCCCGAGTCTCGCTGTCGGCCCGAAACTGAGCGATTCCGTAGTGAAGTATAAAGGCGACGCCAAAGCCATCCTGCAGGAAATCCTCGAACCGTCACGCAACATCGAAGAAAAGTACCGCAAGATCATGTTTGAGCTTGAAGACGACGTTTACGTCAGCGGCAACATCGTCGCCGAGGACGATGAATCGGTAACCATTCAAACCGGACCAACCGCGGCGCAGGCGCAAAAGATCGCCAAGAAGACGATCCAGTCACGCCGCCCATCCCCGGTTTCCATCATGCCCCTAGCGCTTCTCAATACGTTGGACAAAGATCAGATCCTTGACCTACTTGCTTATGTGCTGGCTGACGGAGACCCTAACGCCACAGCGTTCAAACCGGCACCTTGAGTCGTAATTGTACGCATTCAAGATATTTGGAGTAATCTCAGCAACACTTCGAACTACCAAGGCGTTGGCGGCGAGTTCGGGACGCTCCAACAACCACGACGCATGCTATTCCCCATGTGATGATTGAAGTTGGTTCCGGCATTCATAGACAGGCGATCGGGGCTTGTCCCTAGCTAGTACGATCCGATCGTGACCACGGTTTTGCCTTAGTAGGCCGGAACAAGTCGCCTGCAAACTTGGATGTTGAATAAAACGTAGGCGACGCC
>JANPLJ010000413.1:0-8057 GCA_031426475.1 Pirellulaceae bacterium
GCAATTCGATTCTTTGACGCGCCGGCGAGTATGCTTTCGGTTGAGTCGAGTCTCGACGTCGATTCGGTGATGGCTGATTCAAGTTGGCTCGACGAATGGAATCCGTTGTCGACGAAACGTCGCGCTGATCGCTTCGCGTGATAGTTCGACTGGCATTGCAAAAGTGGATCAGCGGCTCCGTCCGCTGATGATGACACAGCCCGCGGGCGGAGCCGCGGGGCCACAATGTGCCCTCCTTTCCATGGTGAGGCTAAGATGCGATAACTGGACATCCGTCGTGATTATCGAAAAGTGTCGATCTGTTCGGCAGGTCCTGCTCATCGTTGGAATTGGATTGTCTGTGGAATCGTTGAAATTGCTTTCTTTTGGAGATCGGTTGGCCGACGCGGTTCGGACGAAACGGTCTCCCATTTGTGTCGGGTTAGATCCTCGTGCAGCGTCGCTACCAACTGGATTGTTGCCTTCTCCGAGCTCATCGAATCAAGAAATCGCCGAGGCCTACCGCAAGTTTTGTTTTGAAATTATTGATGTCGTGGCGCCGTTGGTCGGGGTCGTCAAACCACAGGTCGCTTTTTTTGAGCAACTTGGACCGTACGGAATGGTGGCACTTGGAGAGGTCATGGCGTATGCAGTCCGCAAGGATCTGCTGGTCATCGCTGATGCGAAACGCAACGATATTGGCACGACCGCGGAAGCGTACGCGGCAGCGTTTCTTGGACGAGGTAACGCGAGTGCTTGGGGGGCCGATTCATTGACGGTCAGTCCCTACTTGGGAGACGATTCGCTTCAGCCCTTCGTCGATCGATGCAACGCGACATCGAGCGGGATCTTTGTCTTAGTCAAAACTTCGAATCCAGGCAGCGGTTTCATTCAAGATCTTGCGATCGATCAAAGAACGATCTCGCAACGCGTCGCTGATTGGGTTCAAACAGAGTCGCTCAAGGCAAACGGTGCGTCGGGTTACGGGCCGATCGGAGCGGTCGTCGGGGCGACTTATCCGAACGAACTGGCTGAACTACGGGCTCGAATGCCGAACGCTTGGTTGCTGATCCCTGGCTACGGTGCTCAAGGTGGCGGCGCAAAGGATGTCGAAGCCGCATTCGACTCGAATGGTCTCGGTGCTGTCATCAATAATTCACGCGGCATCATCTTCGCCTATCAATCGCCGCGATTTCAACACCTTTCCAGTTGGCAAGCGGCCGTCGAAGCAGCGACAATTGAAATGAATGAAGCGTTGCGAAGTGCGACGTCGGTCAACTGTCTGTAGTTTCGTTCAGTTTTTGGGAACGCGATACCAATTCGTTAATTTGACGTACCAAATCGATTCCCAAAGCGTCTTGGAGTTGTTGTCCGACCGTTCGACAATAGCCCCAGTCTATCTCGGGTCCTTGGGCGATAACAATCCCATCGATATCTTGATTGTCCTGAGGCCTTCCCGCCATGATCTTCATCAACAAGAGATCTTCAGCCGTTGCAACGCGAATAGCATGATTCGATATTTTGACATCTGTCGCGCGGGCAATGATTTGATGCTCAAATCCGGATACGCCGATCGCCAAATCGATGGTCACTCCTGTTTCCTGATGACGAAGTGGAAGGATATACGATCGACGAACCACTTCTTGAACGTCAGGAAATAATGGAGAAAGGACGGTTTTGCCCAGGCCACGCACGAAGTGCAAAGCATCCTCGATTTCACATTGAACGACGATATCGACATCTTCTGTTGTGCGGGTCCGCCCTCGTATTGACGCTGCGAGGCCGCCGATCAAGGCGTATCGAAATCTGTGTTCTTCAAGAACGCTGGTCGCATCCGACAATGTTCGCAGTAACGCCCTATCCATGCTTCGAAACATCCATCGCATGAAAGTACTTGACTTGCTTGTCTCGGATGGCAAGTTTCTCGATCCATCGTGTTCGGTCCAATGCGGCTTGGTCCACAATCCCGTTTTTTGCTAAGCGAAGTGTGTCGAAATAGTCCGCGTAGATTTCGAAGCGTTCCTCGGGGGAAAGCGCTGTCGTGCGCTCAGCATTGGTCGGCGAGATGCTTTGCTCGTAAAATTTCCAGTCACGTTTGGGTGCAAAATCCATTTGCCTATTTTAGCAGCTGAAAGCGAAGGCGGCGTCGTTTCGTGTAAACTTGTGCCAAATGGTGACCGTTTTGCCGCATTTCCAATCCACTCATGCATCCGTAAGGAGTCCACAGTGTTGCCGCGTACGCTTGAACCCGAAATTATGGACTCGACTGACGAGGCCAACGAATATGACTCGATGGATCATCAGGCAGTCAATGAAGCTTTTGCCGACGATTTTTTGGCGGTCGGGAACGTCGGCAATGATTGCCTGGACCTGGGGACGGGAACGGCGTTGATTCCGATTGAGATTTGCCAACGCAACCCTGATATTCGGGTCATGGCGATGGACGCTTCGATGGCGATGCTTGAGCTGGCTCGATATCGTTTGGAGTTGGCCAACATGACCGACCGAATTCAGTTGTACTATGGCAATGTCAACGCGATGCCGTTCGAAGCGAGCTATTTCGACGCCGTCGTTTCGAACACGTTGCTCCATCACCTTCCCGAGCCTGCGAAGATGCTAGCCGAAGCGTGGCGAGTGCTCCGGCCAAACGGACTATTATTCGTTCGAGACCTTGTCCGACCGTCGACGGATGAAGAGATCGAATCGCTTGTCGATGCACATACACAGGGCGAAACCGAGTTTTCAAAACAACTTTTGCGACAGAGTTTTCATGCTGCATTGACATTGGACGAGATTCGTGAATTGCTTGGCCCATTGGGAATCTCTCCGGATTACGTCCAGATGACATCGAATCGACATTGGACGATCAATGCCAGGAAGCAAAGCGAATAGCTTTTCACGCTATCCATCGCTACTTCACAACGAGCCAGCACGATTCCAGGTAGCCAAAGTCGTCAGACTTTGGACGAAGTGACGTGGACATGGCTTTTCGAGCTTCCATCCAAATTCTGACGAATTCGGCGACGTGCAAACTTCGTCTAGGCTTTGTTTCTAAAGATCGAATTTGAGGTGGCTACGTTCGCCAGAACGTGGAAATCCCCTTCGACTTACCACGCTCTGGCGAGCGTAGCTACCTGTTTAGAAACAAAGCCTAGAAAAAAGACAAGTCGTTCAGCCAAGGTGTTGACGTAGTCGACGCAAGATCCTTGATCGGACTTGTCGAACAGCCGAAGGCGAGATACTCATTTCTTGTGCCACGATGTCGGTCGAAAGATCGTCGAACACCAATCGTTCAAAGACTCGCCACGATTGTTCGGAAAACTTGTGCCGAATTTGAGCCAGTCCGCGACGTCAAGCGATCCAATTGGATGCTCGGAGCCAACGGAGAAGTCAAGATACTCGACTTTGGGCTCGCGCAAGTCAATCTTTGGGATGAAGCGTCGGCCGAGCTAACCAGCGTCGGTGGTGATTCTCTTTCTGTTGTTTCCTTGCTTAAGTCCTTTTTGTCCTTTTTGTCCTTTTTGTCGCTTACGCTTCCGGCTCTTGGCGGCTGAGGATTCGATCGAGCAGATTCGGGAAAAGCCTTCCGGCCCAGACGAGGCTTTTGCCACCGATGGATAAGACAATTTCGCGGCGTGATTTGACGAGCCCTGCGATTGCGATCGAAGCGACTTTTTTCGGCGTCATGCTGCCGAACGAGCGACTCTTTTGATTCCGGTCGGTATCGATCATCGATTTAAAAAATTCGCTACGAGTCGTACTCGGGCTGATCTGAAGAACTTCGATTTTCTCGCGAGCCAGCTCGCATCGAAGCGACTCCGACCAGCCTCGCAAAGCGAACTTCGCGGCACAATACTCGCTCTTGAGTGGCACGGCGCGATGGCTCAGCACCGAGCCGATGTTCATAATCGCAGGTCGACGACCTTTTCGAAGAAGCGGCAGCATTGAACGCGTCAACTCAACGGGAGCAAAAAAGTCCAACTCCATGACTTTCCGCATCCGGTCTGTATCGGCATCGGAGAATCGGCCGATCGCTCCGGCACCAGCGTTATTGATCAAAACATCCAACGCGTGCCAATGGGCTTCGCACCATTCGACGAGCTCGTTTCGGAAAATCGCATCGGTGATGTCGCCAGCAAGAATTTGGATGCTGCCGGTCGTCGCGTGCGATCGAGCGTGGTCGGAAAGCTGTTCGGCAAGCTCAACGAGCTTCGCTTCGCGGCGGGCAGTTGCTAACACCTGTGCACCGCGAGCGGCTAGCTGCCATGCGAGTTCGCGTCCGATGCCACTCGACGCGCCGGTGATGGCTATTCGAAGTCCGTCAATTCTGCGAAGCGGCATGAGGTGTTAGGTGTTAGGTGTTAGGTGTTAGGTGTTAGGTGTTAGGTGTTAGGTGTTAGGTTCTCAAAAAATCGAAAGATCGCCGGCTATCGCGAGGACGCTAAACCGGTGCGACTAAGAGGGTAAGCCCAACGCCGTGAAGGACATTCTCCATGTGATTTTCAAGAGTTCTGTCGTAGCCGCGTTCGTCAGAACGTGGACGGAAGCGCCAACTCTCCACATTCTGACGAATGTGGCTACGAAAACTCCTTCACGGCGTTGGGGCAAGCCCACTTGGTCGCGAATCGAGCAACGCGACTCCCCCCCAAAAATACCTGTATAACCTCAATTCCGAATAGCTCACAGCTTACTGCTGCGCAATCGCTGAGTCCTTGTCTAGTCCGCTCGTTGGCAACTCTGCTTTCCTGACCGCGCCGTTGGTTCCTGGAACGACTCGTGGGCCTTCCAGTGTAGCATCGACGATTCGTTTGAGATCGGTGGCGTCGACGACTTCGACTTCGATCAATCGGTTGGCGATCGCTTCCAGTGCGGCTCGACGTTCGCTGAGGATGGCTCGTGTTCGGACGACGCTTTCATCGATCAGGCGTTTTACTTCTTGGTCGATTTCGCGAGCGGTCTGTTCAGAATACTCACGTCCGCTTCCATCACCTCCGACTGACATTAAGAAGGGCGAACGATTGCTTTCGCGGTAGTTGACGCGGCCCATCCGGCTCATTCCGTATTCCATGACCATTCCACGAGCGATCGCGGTCGCTCGTTCAAGATCGTTCTGGGCGCCAGTACTGATGTCGCGGAAGATAATTTCTTCGGTGAGTGTACCCGCCAGGAGAACTTGCATCTGGGCTTCGAGCTCGGGTTGGGTCATCAAGTATCGGTCGCCTTCGGGGCGTTGCATCGTATAGCCAAGCGCTGCGACACCGCGAGGGATAATCGAAACCTTGTGTACAGGATCGGTATCCGGCAGCGAGTAGGCGACCAAGGCGTGGCCTGCTTCGTGGTAGGCCACGCGTTTCTTTTCGGACTCGTTCATGAGTCGTTTTTTCTTCTCCAGCCCTGCTGTCACACGTTCGACGCCGTCATTGAATTCGTCTTGGCCTACCGAGGTCTTGCCTTTACGAGCGGCGAGTAGAGCGGCTTCGTTGACGAGATTGGCGAGGTCGGCACCGACGAATCCGGGAGTGATCGAAGCGGTTTGTCGCAGGTCAACGTCGACGCCGAGTTTCACGTTCTTGACGTGGACCTTGAGGATCTCTTCGCGTCCGGCCTTGTCGGGGCGATCGACCAAAACATTTCGGTCAAAACGGCCAGGCCGCAAGAGTGCGGAGTCGAGTGTTTCTGGTCGGTTGGTTGCTGCGACGACGATCACTCCGTTGTTAGCATCGAAACCATCCATTTCGACGAGCAAGGCATTCAAAGTCTGCTCGCGTTCGTCGTGTGAACCCGGGACGTTACCGGCACGGCTCTTGCCGAGCGCATCGAGTTCGTCGATGAAAATAATGCAGGGGGCTTTGGCAGTCGCTTGTTGAAACATATCGCGAACCCGAGCGGCACCGACACCGACGAACATTTCTACGAAGTCGCTACCCGACAACGAATAGAACGGAACGCCCGCTTCACCAGCGATCGCCTTGGCTAAAAGCGTCTTGCCTGTGCCAGGCGGGCCGACCAACAAGACGCCCTTCGGAATACGACCACCAAGCTTTTGATATTTGTCTGGGTTTTGAAGGAAGTCGACGACTTCGCGAACTTCTTCAACTGCTTCGTCGATGCCGGCTACATCGTCAAAGGTAACGGATGTGTCTTGTTGGGCATAAAGTTTTCCTCGCGACCGACCGAATTGCATCGGTGAACCGATTCCGCCAATCTTTTTCATCATCATACCGATCAAGACCAGCGGCAGCAGCATCAGAATGATAAATGGCAAATATTGAGCAAAGAGGCTTGGGCCAGGATTGTTCTGCCAATCGATCTTGGCATCGGTCAAAAGTTGCCGAATCTCTTTATTGGTCTCGGAGTTACCGTCATTCGCGACTCGAAATGGGATCGATTCGCGTTCTCGTCCTGCGATGGCGCGGCCCGTGGAATCGAGTTCACGGTATCGAACTTTGCCCGTGATATAGCTTTCGTCGAGTGCAACATCCTGGAGCTTGCTAAATTCGCGTTGGTTCTTGGAACCCTTGGTCGGCGGAAGGATGAGCTTGCCAGATTTCTTTTCTGGCTTTTCATCGGAGTCTTCGACTAGGTTAACAGCGTCGGGGATGGGAGTTTGGCTGACAAGCTCCTTGAACTGGGGGTATGTCAACGCGACTGTGTTGTCCATGTAGAGGACCGACAAGATTACCAGTCCTAGAAAACCAATCGAAACGTATTTTAGCCATGTCTTTGGCGTTGAATCGATGTTCCGTTTGTCGTTACTCTTGTTCTCGCTCATAAGTCTTGGGTACCGAAGGATGCTCGTTGGCTTGTGCTTGGAATATGTTAGTGGAACGGGTAGCTGGCAGCTTGTTGCTGAACCTCAACCTAGTATGCTTTGCTGGCATTCCGAAAAATAACGTCCAAAGTGAGATTTTAGGACCGAGGCGGTATTTCTTCGGGGAAGGGTGGGGTTTTGACGATTATTCGTGATCGCGATTCCTGGTATAGTTTGGGCAAACCATATTATCAGAACGGATATCTTTTTTGGAAGCTAGCTTGATGCCCGAAGTCGCTCGGCGGAATGTCGCCATTCTAGGTTCGACGGGCAGTATCGGCACCGCAACTCTGGACGTTCTAGGGGAATTGGGGGAGCCGTACCGTGTTTGGGCGCTAAGTGCACATAGCCAGATCGAGTTGCTTCTCAAGCAGGTAACACGATTTCGACCCATTCGGGCGGTATTAACGAAATCTGATAGCTTTCCGCTGGACACGTGGACATCTAAAGTTGGCGAAGCGAGTATTCAAACCCAGCTTTCTTATGGGGCGGAGTCGCTGGAGGAAGTCGCGTCGCATTCGGAAGTCGACATCGTGGTGGCTGGAATCGTCGGTGCCGCCGGGTTGGCAAGCTCCTTGGCGGCCGCTCGGGCTGGAAAGACGCTGGCCTTGGCCAACAAGGAATCGTTGGTCGTCGCAGGGCCTTTGATGTTGGAAGCCGTGAAATCGAGCGGAGCGAGGTTGTTGCCGATCGATAGCGAGCACAGCGCGGTTTTTCAAGCGTTAGCGGCCGGAAAGTCGATGGATCAGGTTCGCCGCATCATTTTAACGGCGAGCGGCGGGAGTCTTCGGGAGATGCCGCTTGAGAAACTGGAGAACGCTACGATCGAGCAGGCACTGGCACATCCAACTTGGAGCATGGGCCGGAAAATCACCATCGATTCCGCGACGATGATGAACAAATCGCTGGAGATTATCGAAGCGAGATGGCTCTTTGATATCGCTCCGGAAAAAATTTCGGTCGTTATCCATCCGCAATCGTTCATCCATTCGATGGTCGAATTCATCGATGGATCGGTGATCGCTCAGCTTAGCCCCCCCGACATGCGATTGCCCATCCAGTATGCTTTAACGTATCCTAACAGGTTGGAAGGTCCGGCTCGTCGCGTCGACTGGTCGGTTCCAATGACCATGGATTGGAAACCAGCCGACCTGGACCGCTATCCCGCACTTCGTTTGGGCTATGAAGTGGCGACCGCGGGTGGAACGGCTGGAGCGGTCCTGAATGGAGCCAACGAAGCTGCAGTCGACTTGTTTCTAAACAGACA
>JANPLJ010000414.1:0-2250 GCA_031426475.1 Pirellulaceae bacterium
TTCGCCGCAGATGTAGGCACATGCACCGCGATGCAAATGAATATCCAGTCCATAGCCGCTTCCGAGGATATTCTGTCCGAGCAATCCCGCTGCGTACATTTCATCGACGGCCTTTTGCAAAGTACGATAGCATCGACCGTATTCATATCGAAGATAAAAGTAAGCAGTCGTCGCTCGAGTCGCGTAGCAACCGATGACGATTCCTTCGAGCACCTGATGCGGATCCTCTTCGATCAATATCCGATTGTTGAACGTTCCTGGCTCGCTTTCGTCACCATTGATACACATGTATATCGGGCCGGTAACATTGGGCGGAAGGAACGACCACTTCAAACCTGTCGGAAACCCTGCGCCACCGCGTCCGCGAAGTCCCGACGATTTGACAAGATCGACAATCTCCGCCTGCGACATCGACAAGGCTTTTCGCAGGGCCGTATAACCGCCGTCCGCTTGGTACGTTTCCAAACTCGCACTATTCGGTCGCCCGACACGACTTAGCAGGACCGGTTCGAATTTTGTTGAGTTCGTATTTTCCATCGATTTATAAAGTTGAAGTATGCGGTCGCCGTTTGTTTACGATTCGCCGATCCACAATCGGTATTATTTTCGTCAGCCTCGAACTTGCTGCTCGACGCTATCTGCCGTCATTCTCAGCGAAAGCTCGTCACCGACCAATATACATGGAGCCCCATCGCATGCTCCCAGACACTCCGCTAGCTCCAAAGTGATCTTGCCATCCTCGGTCGTTCCACCAGGCTGGATGCCCCAGCGATTGCATAGCTCGGCCAGCAGTTCTTCGCCACCCCGAAGCATGCAAGGCAACGATCGGCAAATCCAAACACGCGTTTCTCCTAAGGGAGCTTCCTCTGTCCTGAAATAGCCATAAAACGAAAGCGTGTCGTGAATTTGCGAAGGCGATAGTTCCAGAATTTCAGCGATCTCTTCCATCGCCTTATTCGAAACACATCGCTTCTCATCCTGAACCATGTGCAACGCGGGGAGCGTTACCGCCTGCTTGGTCGGATAGCGAACAAACTGATCGCGAATCTTTTGTTTGGTATCGTCACTCAACTCACTCATCGGTCCAACTCCGCAGCAATAATATTGATACTTCCAAGAACCGCGACAACGTCGCTTAGCATGCATCCGCGGATCATCCTCGGAAACAGCGAGAAGTGAAGCAGCGACGGTGGACGCGTCCTTGCCCGGTAGGCTCTGAAACTGCCGTCAGAAACGATGTAATACCCAAGCTCACCATTGGGCGATTCGGTCGCCGCGTAGAGCGAGTCTTTGGGACCGTCCGCTTGGCGGTTTGGCATGATGTTTTCGAAGTGATGAATCAGCCCTTCGATACTTCCGTAAACTTCCGTTTTGTCGGGTAGTCCCGTCTTGCCATAGGCATCGTTGAAGATTGGTCCCGATGGTAGTTTTGCAATCGCCTGCTCGATGATCTTGATGCTTTGCAGCATCTCCATCATGCGAACTTGGAACCTCGCATAGCAATCGCCAGCCTGACTACAACAGATATTGAAGTCAAAATCATCATAGGACAGATACGGTTCGTCGACGCGAAGATCGCGAGCCACACCGCTTGCTCGTGCAACGGGACCAGTGGCCCCACCAGCGATGGCGTCCTCGTAGCTCAAAACGCCCACATCACGGGTTCGTTCGATGAAAATACGATTCTTCATCACCAAACCACTGAAGTCGTCGTATGCCTTCGAAAAGTTCGCAACGAACTTGCGGACCATGGCGACCCAGTCGTCGGTTACGTCATAGAGCAACCCGCCGACACGTGTGTACGAAGTGTGAAAACGCTGGCCCGAAGCTCGCTCGCAAATCTCGTAAATGTATTCACGCTCGTTGAACGCATACATGAACGCAGTCGCCCCACCCAAATCCAAGACACAGGTTCCAAGGCAAAGTAAATGGTCGTGAATTCGCATCAACTCGGCGAAGATCGTGCGAATGTACTTGCAGCGTGGCGTTAACTCGACTCCCAACAGGGCTTCGACCGAATGATGCCAAGCGATCTCGTTGGCCATCGGCGAAATATAGTTCATTCGATCGACGATCGTTACATACTGGTTGTAATCCAGCGACTCCCCAAGCTTCTCAAAGCCGCTGTGCAAAAATCCGATATCGGGCTCGGCATCGACAACTGTTTCACCATCCAACTGCAAGATCAATCGCAAAGTCGTATGCGTTGCAGGATGCTGAGGACCGAAGTTCAAGGTCCACAATCCTTCG
>JANPLJ010000415.1:0-1553 GCA_031426475.1 Pirellulaceae bacterium
TCTTCGAACCGTGCCGCACCGTGGAATTCAGACTCGACCCGAACACGTGGCCATGTTAGCCAGCTGTGAGCACCGGATTCCGAAGGGATTTGCACTAGAACGCTCGTCCCGAGACTGCGTAGCAACGCGTGCTCAGCCTGCTCCGCAATCTGCATCAGGGCCGAGAAGTGAACGATTCCAGCAGCGTCGGTGTCGCAAAACTCGATCCGACGCTTGTAGTGGAATGCGTTCGGCATCGATGGTTATTCACCTACGAAGGGCATCAACGCCATAAAACGCGCTCGCTTGACCGCGCGAGCAATCGCATGTTGGCTGACGGCACCGCATCCGTTCTTTCGGCGGCCGACGATTCGCCCATGCCGATTCACCAACTTCGTCAGCAAATCCACATCTTTATAGTCAACATACATCGGTCGAGGACGCTTGCCTTCGACAAACAACGGATCTTTCTTTTTAATTTTGGTCCGTGTTCGGGTGCGCTTGCGAGGCGCTTTTTTGGAATTGGGCGTTCGACTGGCAAAGGACATGCGTGTCTCTAACCTAACTGAATGGTTCAATAATCGACGGAAGTACCGGAAAACATCAAAATCGTAGCCGCACCTCATTTTTGCTTCAAGGGGAAACGCGACTTTTCTTGCTGTTAATCGGACAGCTGGCCAGTAGATTTGATTCGAGAACGGAAAAAAGTGGATCACTCTTGCTTTTAGGCGGGTCTCCGCCTTGATAAAACTGTTACCGACGAGCCTCCATGAACGGTTTATCCCACGCGATTGGCGGTCAATTTGCCATTTTAGGGACGTTGAGTCCGTCAAATGCCATAGAAATCGATGGTACATTTTAAGTAATCGAGCACAAATCCGTCCTCGAAAGCGAATGTTTTAGTCAGAATCCGAGATGGCGTCCTTTATGGAAAACCCCAGAAACACTGTCGATTTGCTGGTTCCAGTCCGAATCGGGGCGGTTTCCTACCTGAATACGAAACCCTTAATTGCATCGCTGACGCAACGACTTTCCTCCAGAAGCCAACTTAGCTTGGATCTGCCAAGTCACTTGGCAAGCCAGCTTGGTAATGGTTCCATCGACGTCGGCTTGATTCCGGCGATCGAGTTTTTTAGAGGCCCCCAAGAGCTTGATGCGGGCAATGGGGGGGCGTTGAAGCAGTATCGAATCGTTTCCAATGCTTGCATAGCCTGCCGCGGTATCGTTCGGAGCGTGCGACTTTTTTTTCGCGTCCCGCCCCATCAAGTTCAAACGATGGCCATCGACGAAGGCTCGAAGACGAGTATCGCGTTAGCCTCGATCTTGTTGTACGAACGTTTTGGAATTCGCCCTGAGTTTACGCCGCTTCCGATTGGTGCGGATCCGAATGCAGCGACAAGCGATGCCGTGCTGGTGATTGGAGATCGAGCGATGCACCCGGAACGATACGAAGGTTTTCTCGATCACTGGGATCTCGGGCAAGAGTGGTATCGGGAAACCGGACTTCCATTTGTCTTTGCGATGTGGGTAGGTCGCGAGGCGGTCGCATCACGATCGCTCGCAACACAACTCGA
>JANPLJ010000416.1:0-1814 GCA_031426475.1 Pirellulaceae bacterium
AATATCAAATGGGTAGCTTTGTCAAAAGACGAAAAACCTGTTTTGCGGCTTGTCCTGGGCTGTCAAAAATTTTGGGGTCGCGGCCAATTGAGGTTTGCGCTGTTGTTCATCCCGAAGGGATACTAAGACATTAGGAAACAATGTGCCGAGGGGTTCCGATCCTGAAAGGATCGAAGCATCTTCGACCCTTTCAGGGTCGTCGCGCGTCGTTGAGTGACCGGGGGTGCGCCACTTTGCGGCGACCCCCGGCTAATGTCTTGGTATCCCTTCGGGATGGAATTCGGAAGAATTGTAATAGGAACAGGAGCAATAAATACTTCAAGTCAACCCCGAATTTTTAACAGCCCAGCATAGCTCCGAGGGCTGTCGATCCGCAATAACTGCGGAAAAAGTTAGACAAATACGAGACCATCGCGCATCTTAGGAGATCTCTGCCCGTGTTCTCATGCACTGGTTGGGCGAAGGCCATGGGTATAATCGTGGAGTGGTTTGACGTCGATGTTGTCTTCAGAATCATTTTCCGAACGCGTGCGACTATTTTCGATTCGCATTGCCGAGAGTGGCCCGGCTGCTCTTTCGGGATTGTTCGATCTGACGTCGCAACGTTTACTTCGCTATGCCGTGACGATTACCCGCAACCAGCATGATGCCGAAGACGTCATTCAGGCGGTTCTCGTTCAAGTCGCGGGGCAGCCTAAATTACTTGCCAAATCTAACCAGCCATGGCATTACTTGCTGCGAATGGTTCGCAATCGAGCTTTGCTTGTCATTCGATCACGAAAGCGAGCGTCGATCGTAACGAGCATTTGCGACTTATTGACACGACGATCGGTCGACGAGCTCGAGCAGGAAGAGACACATCGTGAAGTATGGGCCGCGTTGCGAAGATTACCGGCCGATCAAAGCGAAGTGGTTGTCTTGAAGATTTGGGAAGAATTGACTTTCGCCCAAATTGCTTCGCTGTTGGACGTAGCGCCGGCGACTGCGGCAAGTCGCTATCGTTACGCTATGGAGAAACTCTCGCGTCATTTTTCCCCAGGAAACCACGAGGTCCATCATGAGTAGATCTCGGAATCCATACGATGATTCGCAGCAAGAAATGGATGATCTCGAAAATTTCATTTTTGCGGCTCGCAACTACGTTGTTCCATCGGACGATTTAAGGCCACGCACATTGGAAGACGCCCGCGACCTTGGCTTGCAACGCCGAGAGATACGTCGCTTGGGTTTCGCGTCGGTCATTGGGATCGCATTGTGGGGTTTGTCGCTTGCCTTTGTAAACTCGGCGAACGCTTACCGCGAAGCGTGGGTTACGCCGAGTGGTGAAGATCTTCAACGGATCGCATACGAGATCAGCGATAGAACGAACGACAACCGCGAATGGGGGCTCGTAAAAGTATTCGAACGCCTGCGGACGTTGCGAGTTCATGACTTGGGCAGCATCTCGGTGCAAGAGTTTGAATCGAATTAGAGACGCTCCTCGCTGATCGCCAACATCTGTCGCCCAGGCTCCAGCCTCTATATACCCCACGAGTTTTGTGGAAGCAATTCACTGTCGTTGGAACGCACGACGCTGATTTCCTAAGTCCCAACGGGACGGTTCTATGTCAGCCCAGGGTGGAGCGAAGCCGCAACGCGGCAAAGCGCAACCCTGGGAACCATCCAACCTTTAGCAATAGCCCCGAATGGGGCGGCCCTAACGAAGGATGCGGAATTTAGGGCCGTCGCGTTGGGACTCAATATCCGCCGCGCCGTCGCGACCCAGGGTTACTCTTCAAGGCTTCGCCTTTGCGCTTCACTTTGGGCTAGCATAG
>JANPLJ010000417.1:0-2136 GCA_031426475.1 Pirellulaceae bacterium
AACGCCGGAACCGTCGATGTGACGGGAGGCAACTTAACAATCGATACTTCGGTGACATCGAGTCTCGTATTCAACGGGATGGGTTCGAGTGTCGATTTCACCAGTACGTTCTGGGCGTCCAATCAATCGTGGGTAGTCTTCGACAACATCAATTTGCCAACGCTATTAGCGGGCGACATTTTCGATTTCATCAACTTCACGCCAGATAGCAATGCGGTAGCTGCTCCGAGCGGCTCATTTACGTGGAGAAACTCTGGAAATGATATCTACTTGGATTACACGATTGCGTCTGTGCCAGAGCCAGCTTCTATAGGTGGCTCGATCGTCTTGTTTGGATCGTGGGTGGCTCGACGAAGAATGCATCGCCGCAAGGTCGCTATCGAAAATCTCGCATCCTAGGACTCAGATCGTATCAATGTCCTTTGGCTGCCGGCTTTTCATGGCCTTCGGCTTTGCCGTGGTCGTTCTTTTTGCCGTGAGCGTCCGATTTCTCTTCTTAACCGTGCTCAGATTCGTGCTCGGCCTTTCGCTGCTGATCTTTGGCTTGGCGAGTGATTACCATTCTCTTCGGGGACTTGCTGTTGGGCGCAGCGGCCTGAAAGGCCAACGACCCAATATCATTGGTCGGTCTGACTTCAGTAATAACGACGTCTTCTGTCGCCGTCTCACCAACGGTCTGGACCATACAGTCCATGAGATTGGTCTTAAAATCCGTCAAAAGCGGATCCACGAGTAGGGCTGGATCGGCCTGCCGGCAATACTCTTCAAGTGCTTGCCGGACCTGAAATTGGTTCAATTGGATAAGCTGACGGCTCTGGAGCCGGTGGTTGACGGGAACCAAGGCATGGATTCTAAGATGAACAACACCTTGGTCTGGACCTCGACTCACATAGAAGCTTCCCAAGTCGACTTCGCACGAAAGCGACTCTTTGGCTTGGCTAGCTTGAATGCGAATTAATCCGACTATGCCGGCGTGTAGCCCGATCATGACTAGGACCAGGAGACCGATCCAATAGCGGCGAAGCGTGTCAATCATAGTGGTTGTAAGGGTTCTAGGACGGTAAGGGTTCCGAGCATACGGTCGGAAGACGCCAATCTCAGAACACTAGGTCAAGGTTCGATGGCATGCCGCAAATTTTGTAACATTTTATTGGTCTCCAAGAAGAGACCGTGAGGGTGATGTCCATGTCGGAATTCGTACTAGAGAAACCGTTGTGGGTTGGAATCTTTGGGGCGATTCTAACGGTTTTAGCAGTTCAATGGTGGATTAACTCTGGACGCAGTGAAGCGATTCGAACCGCGATCGGCACGCTACTTTTAACGCTGGTTCTTGTTGGAACGGGGTGCCTGATTGAGACCGAACAAGAGTCCCTGCGAACCATGCTCTATCAGACAGCCAACGATTTGCAAAACAATCGAAAGTCAGACGTGTTGAATGCGATCTATAGCAATCCGACCGAACAGGTTATTGCGGCCAAAAAATATGTCGACGAAGGAACCTATACGTTCGACGCCGCGTCGATCAAAAAAATTCATTCGATCGAAGTTTCGGGCCCGAAATCAGCACGTCGGGCCATCGTCAAAATGAACGTTTACGTAGAAGGTCGTTTCGACGGCTATGCTGCAAAGGTTCCCCGTTACGTCGAAGTCACTCTGTATCGAGTTGGTGATCGTTGGTTGGTCTATGATTTCACTCACAACCAGCCCCTCGCAGGTTTCAAGATCGATCCGTAAATCGTAATCCCTTTGGTTGCTAAGGTATGGATCGTCGCAGGGCGTAGGCCGTAGGCCGTAGGCCGGAACAAGTCGCGAGGAACCCCTTTTTTGATCGAAGCGTTCGCCGACGCTGTTCCGGCATGGTTGCGCAACCAATCGCCGGAACGGCGGCGGGCACGGTTTCAATCAAAACATGTTCATTGACGCCTTGTTCCGGCCTACGCTGTTCTCCATATTGTAGGCCGGAACAAGTCGCGAGGAACCCTGTTTTTGATCGAAACGTTCATCGACGCAGTTCCGGCATGGTCGCGCCTCAATTGCCGGAACTGCGGCGGGAACGGTTTCAATCAAAACATGTTCATTGACGCCTTGTTCCGGCCTACACTGTTCTCCATATCGTAGGCCGGAACAAGTCGCGAG
>JANPLJ010000418.1:0-3151 GCA_031426475.1 Pirellulaceae bacterium
GGACGGCTTGCGCCGTTCCGCTATCAATAGGCTAACGGACTCTAGCCGCAGGATGAGCGGTTGTGCCCATCCCACCGGCCAGGTCGTGTCTTCTGCTACTGCGTCATCCAATTTAGACTTTAGGGTGGGTAGCCGAATTCGTCAGAATTCGGACGCAGCTCGAAAGGCGATGTCTACCGCGCTTCCTCCGAAGTCTTACGACATCGGCTACGAATTCAAACCCAAAATTTATTCGAACAGAGCACTATGTTCCGAACTCGGGTTTGCGTCTGCCAAGTTGATCTTGCAAACGCTGAACAATGCTGGTGTGCATCTGACTGACCCGGCTTTCGCTAAGATCCAGCGTGGCTCCGATTTCTTTCATCGTCAGTTCCTCGTAGTAGTAGAGGATGATGATCAGTCGCTCGTTGCGATTCAGGCCCTTTGTGACCAACCGCATTAAGTCACCTTTTTGAACGCGATGCGTCGGGTCTTCGCCCTTTTTGTCTTCGAGAATATCGATCTCGCGAACGTCTTTGTAGCTGTCTGTCTCGTACCATTTTTTGTTGAGCGAGACCAATCCGACGGCTGCCGCTTCGCTCTTCATCTTTTCGAGCTCTTGGATCGGTATCTGCATGTATATCGAAAGCTCATTATCCGTCGGATGACGTCCATAACGCGTTTCGAGCGTCTTGGTGGCTTCTCCGAGTTTGCTAGCTTTACTGCGCACGAGACGTGGGACCCAGTCCATGGTTCGCAGTTCGTCCAGCATGGCTCCGCGAATACGCGGCACGCAATACGTTTCGAACTTGACACCGCGGCCCATATCAAACGCGTCGATGGCATCCATCAAGCCGAAGATACCAGCGCTGGTAAGGTCGTCTAATTCGACGCCTTCCGGTAGCCGCGACCGAATGCGTTCGCCGTTATAGCGAACCAACGGCATGTATCGTTCAATCAATATGTTACGTAATTCAACATTGTTTGGGTCTTCTTTGTACTTTACCCAAACTTCTTGAATATCTATTCCCGACGTGATCGTCGATGCCATCCAAACCTCCATGTATGCTATGGCAAAGGCGTAGCGTATGCTTTGACTCTTCGCAAAAGTTCGCGGACTCTAGCGATTTCGCTTTGTCAAAGCCATGCCAATCCTTTGGCCAGTTGAGTGGGGGAGCTTAAATCTTTCCTAGTTCTGCTTGACCGCAGCGGTCTCCGACCTCTGACGGTATTTCTCGACTTTATTGCGGAAGTTTGCTTCGACGGACTGCCGAACCAACTCTTCGACGATCGAACCGATGATCATCCCGACAACTGCAAAACAAAATAGAAATCCCAGCGAGCTCGCGAGAGCTTGCTCGAGCCTATCGCCATTGAAGGTATGCCGCATTAGTCCGAAGAAAAATGCGATAAAACCTAATCGTGCGGCGTAAGCCCGGGCCATTTGCTAGTTCCAAATTGCTGATCGTTCGAGCCGCGATATACACCGGGCTCGCATGTCGTGACAGAACATCCAGCTAGACGCTTATCGGATCTGTTTAGTTGGAATCTTGAGTGAATCTTGGCCGTTTCTTTCAGATCGTAATTTAGGGGTAGATACAGATTCGCTAGGCTACCCAGCGCGACTGGCTTCGCGTCGGTTGTTAGGTTCGCCCACTCCGATGTCCGGTAGCCGAATTCGTCAGAATTCGGACGCAGCTCCACTAGGTCCACGGCAATTCGTCCGAAGTCTGACGACTTCGGCTACCGGGGGGAATGTTTGATTCTTGAGCAAATCCGGGTGACCTAAGCATCTTTGATAGGAACGCTAGAATCGATCGCAAGCAATGGAACTTGCCGATGAAAATCTCGAAGCACACCAGATCGCTCGACGTATGCCACAAATCGTGAGCTACCCTTCTCATCGGAGAGGGAGTCGTATCCCTTAGGAAGTAATCCAATGGAGTTCGGCTAAGGATGCACGGACCGCGACACGAAGTCAGTTCTCGATCAATCGATGCTTCGGTATCGATTGCGACTTCGTTTCAGCGTAGCCACGCTCACCAGAGCGTCGAGACGTCGGGCGTCCTGCAACTTCCCGTGCTCTGGCCCACGCTCGGGCGAGCGTGGTTACGAAGCCTTTGCTTGCTGTTCTTCGTGAATGGCTGTGCAACTTTGACGATTCCCGCGATCGATCCAAGCGGCAATCGAATCTTTGCTCCGGTTCCTACCCGACTGACGTTACCACAGTTACACGGGCCAAACGGTACCAGCCTGGTACCCAACGCAAGTTTCCCCGAGCCGAAAGCGCCGCCCACTTGCCTACAAGGTCCAGCGGTTCCGCCGGCGTCAACGGTGAAAAACGTTGGAGTGCGTTCGTCGGATGAACGAGGCCGATGTGGACAGATGCTGCTCACGCCGACTCGAATCGTCGCTCCCGTTGGCGGAGAAGTCGTCTTGATTGCTGGGGTCTGCGGTGAAGATGGTTATCTGGTAAGTGGCGAGCCGATCGAATGGATGCTTGCTCCGGATAGTGTCGGCGAGATCATTGAAGTTGGCGACGATATGAAAGGAAAGCGACGATCGTCGTGGAGCAAATCGACGAAGCCGGTCGTTGAAAAACTAGATGTCGATTTCGCGCGCGGCCGAACGAGCGCAGAAGCTGGCCGTATCACGCGCGGTTCGCTCAAACCGACCGACGATCTGAACATCAAGAAGGGGCAAACGTGGGTTAGCTTGACTAGCCCCACCGAAGGTCTTTCACGCGTCACCGTACTCGCGCCTGATAGCGATGTTTGGGATCGTCGTCGACAAACGGCAACGATCTATTGGGTTGATGCAACTTGGCAATTCCCTGGTCCACAAACACTGCGGGTCGGCGAGATTGCGCAGCTTGTAACTCAGGTTAAGAAAGCTGAAGGTTTTAAAGCTGCTGACGGATGGATCGTTAAGTATCGGGTTCTTAACGAAGGTGTTGGCCTGTTTCAGACGCAAACTCCAGGCGGCGGTGGCGGAGTCGACGCGCGTGTGAACTCCGATGCCAAGGCGATTGCGAATCTCGGCAATCCGTCCAACAAACCTGGGATGGCAATTATCTCCATCGATGTGGTGAGGCCCGAGCAGAGCGCCGACAATATGCCGGAGCTTCCGATAGCCCGCGGGCAAACCATGATCACTTGGAGCGCTCCACTGC
>JANPLJ010000419.1:0-2746 GCA_031426475.1 Pirellulaceae bacterium
CTTGAGTGGACTTACGATCGACGGTCTAACAGAAAAAATTCCAGAGATTGTTGGTGGGATTGGAACGGCATTTAGCACCCCCTGCCGTGACTTGCCAGAATTAAGCATCAGAGCATGTGCTGTGCAATTCCTCGATGGTTGTAGTATACTTTGAGGAACTTATGGACGGTACTTGAGCGGTATTTACGGCGCGGCGGCCAAACATTTGGTTGGTATCGCAGTCGAAGAAATACTTGGAAAAGGTTTCTCTGTTTATTGAATCGAGTTCTATGAAGATTGGCATTCCGCAGGAATCCTATCCGGGTGAAAAGCGAGTCGCAACGACGCCAGAAATTGCCGAGAAATTGATCGCCATGGGCTTTACCGTGGCGATCGAAGCTGGAGCTGGTAGTGGATCGGACTACGCAAACGATGCCTATCGGGAGGCTGGAGTAGAGATCCAAAACGCTGAAACTCTTTGGTCGACATCCGATCTAATTCTCAAGATTCGTTCTCCGGTTACGTCCGAAGTAGAACTAATGCATTCGGGAGCATGGTTAATCAGTTTCATTTGGCCCGCCCAGCAGCCTGATTTGATGAAGCAGTTTGCCTCCAAACGATCCACGGTTTTGGCGATGGATTGTGTTCCTCGCATCTCGCGAGCGCAAAAGATGGATGCACTGAGCTCGATGGCCAATATCGCCGGCTATCGCGCGGTCATTGAAGCGGCACATCAATTTGGCCGATTCTTTACCGGCCAAGTGACAGCCGCAGGAAAGGTTCCACCAGCTAAAGTATTTGTGGTGGGTGCCGGAGTCGCAGGACTCTCCGCGATTGGTGCCGCAGCCGGACTTGGAGCCATTGTGCGGGCCAACGACACTCGCCCGGAAGTTGCCGATCAGATTCGTTCGATGGGGGCCGAGTTTGTACCGGTTATTTATGAGGAACAAGGCACGGGCGAAGGCGGATATGCGCGCATCATGAGCGAAGGATTTCAAAAAGCTCAGCGCGACACCTATGCTCGACAGGCCATCGACGTCGACATCATCATTACAACGGCGCAGATTCCAGGTAAGCCGGCGCCTAAGCTGATCACTGCGGGAATGGTCGAATCGATGAAGCCTGGTAGCGTAATTGTTGACTTGGCAGCTGAGCAGGGTGGCAATTGCGAGTTGACTGAGCCGGGGAGTGTCGTCGTGAGGTACGGCGTCACCATTATCGGGTACACCGATATGCCGAGCCGGCTTGCAAAGCAGGCTAGCAATCTCTACTCGACCAATCTCTTGCGATTGATTCAACACTTGTGTCCCAAGAATGATGGTCAGTTGGAAATCGACATGAACGACGAACTATCGCGCGGCACCACTGTAGTACTTGATGGTAAAATTACTTGGCCGCCGCCTATTTCCAAACTTGCTTTGCCTTCCGGCGCTACGAGTCCTGTTATTCCTCCCAAAGCAGGGGAAGCCGTGCTAAACGGTAAAAAACCGATTCATGCTGGGCAGCCCATCTTGTTGGTAACGATTGGGATTTTGCTTCTGTTAGGGGTTGGCAGTCTGGCACCTCCTTCGTTCATCGCTCACTTTACCGTTTTTATCTTGTCATGCTTCGTGGGCTACATGGTCGTATGGAATGTCACGCCGGCCCTTCATACACCTCTCATGAGCGTCACCAACGCGATAAGCAGTATCATTGCGATCGGGGCTGTTATGCAATTGGCAAGTTCAAACTTTACCATCCAAGTGATTGCGGGTATCGCTTTGACATTGACGACAATCAACATCTTTGGTGGATTCGCAGTCACTCAACGGATGCTTGCTATGTTTCGTCGATAGAGTGATATCCAGATCAAGCCTTGATACACGAGTAGAAAAATAGAGGCGGTAAAATGATCAGCGAGCCCCTGATGTTAGCAGCTTATTTGGGCGGAGTTGTCCTTTTCATACTGAGCCTTGGCGGATTTAGTAAACAAAAGACGGCTAGTCGAGGCAATTTGTACGGTATGACTGGCATGGCGCTGGCGGTTATCGTCACCATCCTTGGCTCGCATTGGACGACATCGGGATTCTTTTGCTTGGCGATCGCATTGGCCATCGGTGGACCGATCGGATTCATTGCGGCCCAAAAAGTCGACATGACGCAGATGCCTGAGTTGGTAGCGCTTATGCACAGCTTAGTTGGTCTGGCGGCCGTCCTCATAAGCCTGATCAATTACTACGCTTCACCCGAACAGCTAAGTCTTTCCGAAGAACGAATCCATCTGATCGAGATCTATATTGGTGCCCTAATCGGAGCGGTTACGTTGTCGGGATCATTGGTAGCGTTTGGCAAGCTTTCGGGAAAAATTGGTGGAAAGCCTTGGCTGCTTCCAGGCAGGCATTGGGTCAACCTGTCCGGTTTGTTGCTTGTCGTCGTACTCGGTTTTTTCTTCGTCGTATCGGAATCGCAGTTTCTCGGAACGATTTCGATGTTCTTGATGATCGCTGTTGCGCTGGCGTTTGGAATCCACTTAGTCATGGCCATCGGCGGTGCGGATATGCCTGTCGTCGTTTCGATGCTGAACAGCTATTCCGGTTGGGCTGCTTCCGCGACCGGCTTTATGCTTTCCAATGATTTGCTGATTGTTACCGGGGCTCTTGTAGGTTCGAGCGGCGCGATCCTCTCGTACATCATGTGCGAAGCGATGAACCGACAGTTTCTTTCGGTCATTGCGGGAGGATTCGGCGCGGAGACGGGTTCCATGACAAGCCAAAGTACACTGGAAATG
>JANPLJ010000420.1:0-2752 GCA_031426475.1 Pirellulaceae bacterium
GGGCCGCTTTGAAGCCGAACGAATCGCTTCGCCATATAGATCTTGCACCGTCTTGCGTTGGATATGATCTTGGCCACGACAGCCGAATTGAACCAGGATGAATGCAGCGAAAATCCACAACGCCAGAAAGCCGTGATTTGCGTGTTTTTGGCTTACCTTGAAACGTTGCATGGAATATGAATAAGGGCAGTTAACGCGGCGTTGAATCAGAGCCCGAGAGGGCTTTTAGCAGAACAGGGGTGGTTGCGGCAAGCCGAAAGACAGGCTTTTCGCTAGCAATAAAGAAACCCCGCTCAGGCGATCGATCCTTCGCGGGGCTCTTTTGATACATGCATCCAACCGAAGTCAGAATTGCTATCAAACTATCTTGCTGCAACAGTACCAGTTACGGTTGTCACATAGCTACCTGCGGCGTAGGTTCCGAACGAACCTCCCAAGAACGACACAGTGAGATCCAAGTTCGCACGACCAACACCATTGCTTTGTACTGCTACAAGAGCACTGTTGTCTGGAACTGCGTTGGCATAATCCGTCGTATCTTGAGCTGTAGTGACCGTCCAACCGGCAGGTCCTTGGGTCGTTCCGACGGCCAAGTTCAAACGAACATCGGCTTTCGAGCTACCAGGACCTACGAATGGCGTGGTTGTTGAGAATTCAACCGTGACACCGTCGGGATCATTGCCTTTGACAACCCAGCTTTGGGCTGGGAAGGCGTTGGCATTATCGGTCTCGTCGTGAGTCAAGCTCGCGGCAGAAGGCGCTACGATGCTGACGGCAGTTGGAACCGTGACCGTGAAGGTCTGCGTACCCGTGGTAGCAGCCATAGCGGACATTGGAGCGCTCACCGACAATGCAACGATTGCGACAATACGAAAACACTTATTTAACATGTGGGGACTCTTTCGTTGTGAAACAAAGGGGAATTCGACACACGCCGGTACGGGTGGGGATTGCGTTCCGGCAAAGAAGCTGCGTGCGGCAAGTTCCAACGTCGAATCGTAACATCCCGATCGACACCGGTACTCTATCCCTCAATCTGTCCAGATGTTTGCGGCAGGGTGGGGATCACCGTCGTAAAACTCCTTTACATCTTCGCTTCAGATGGGTCGTCCGTAGCTGGATGTTGACCAACTATAGGTTTCGAAATGCGCTGTAAAAAGAAAAACGGAAAAAAGTCGGGAATTCATGATTCCCTGTAAAAACGTGGCTTTTTGAACTCATTCAGCATCGAGAAATGTGGTTTTTTTGCAACAAGGTGGATGGCGTGCGAGGGGTTGTAAGGGTTGAGGCGGTCTGGTTGCCCAAAGCCGACTGAGGGCTTGCTCTCTCGATGAACGGATTTTATCGAGCCGACTCCGAACTCTTACGAATTCGACTAACATAAGGGCCTTTTGAGAAATTGCTTTGTCTCCAATCCATCCCGCCTCGAGAAAGCCTTGCCGATGTATTGTCGTTTGCTTGCTACCGCTCTTTGCTGTTCTTGGTTCGCATCGATAGCTTGCACTGCATTTGCAGAATCCAAGCCACCGAACATTATCTTTCTGCTAGCCGATGATTTAGGGCAGCGCGATCTTGGTTGTTACGGGAGTTCGTTTTATGAAACACCCAACTTGGATCGGCTGGCCAAGGAAGGCGCACGATTCACCGACGCGTATGCAGCTTGTCCAGTCTGTTCCCCGACACGTGCCAGCTTGATGACGGGACAATGGCCGCAGCGCGTCGACATCACCGACTATATCGGAGCTCCGATGAAACCGGAGTTATGGAAACGCAACACTCATTTGCTCCCTGCGCCTTACTCGGATCGCCTATCACTCGATTCACCGACCCTTGCCAAAGCGATGAAGAAAGCCGGGTACGCAACGTTCTTCGCTGGCAAATGGCACCTTGGTCCCGAAGGTTTTTGGCCAGAGAACCAGGGCTTCGATATCAATATGGGAGGGACCGATAAAGGTGGACCGTATGGTGGTAACAAATATTTTTCGCCGTATGGCAATCCGCGACTTCCGGATGGGCCAGATGGCGAGCACTTGCCGGATCGCCTTGCATCGGAGACCAATAAGTTCATCGAAGCCAACAAGTCACAATCTTTCTTTGCGTACCTCGCGTTCTACTCGGTCCACACGCCATTGATGGCCCGCGAAGACCTTCGCAAGAAGTATGAAGAGAAGCGACAGCGACTGGGGCTAACCGAACAGTGGGGACGTGAACATGAACGCGATGTTCGACTCGTTCAGGAACATGCGGTCTACGCAGGCATGGTCGAGGCGATGGATCAAGCCGTCGGTAAGATCATGGCGAAGCTCGATGCGCTAGGCCTGAGCGATAACACGCTGATCATTTTCACAAGCGACAACGGTGGTCTTTCGACCAGCGAGGGTTGGCCAACTTCGAATCTCCCGTTGCGCGGTGGCAAGGGATGGATGTATGAAGGCGGTATTCGAGAACCGTTTGTGGTCCGATGGCCGGCCGTTGTGAAGCCTGGGAGTGTGGTAAAAACACCGATCAGCAGTCCCTATGTCTTTCCAACATTGCTGGAAGCCGCGAATGACAAGCCGCAGCCCGAGCAGATCTTGGATGGAAGCAGTCTCATGCCCGTTTTCAAAGGGGGCGATTTGCCTGAACGGGCCCTTTTCTGGCACTACCCGCATTACGGCAATCAGGGCGGTGCACCGGCCGCCGCGATCCGTCGCGGTAACTGGAAGCTCATCGAGTGGATGGAAGATCAGCGCGTGGAATTGTTCGACCTGGG
>JANPLJ010000421.1:0-6552 GCA_031426475.1 Pirellulaceae bacterium
AGATCAACTGGGAAGGGAATGGTCCATCAGGTGTTAAAGGGCTGCCAGTCACCGAGAGGACTTATCCCCGGTTGCTTAAGACTGCTGGTTACCATACTGGAATCATCGGTAAGTGGCATCTGGGCAACGAAAAACATTTCCATCCGCTCGCTCGCGGCTTTGATGAATTCTTCGGCTTCCTCGGCGGAAGCCATGACTACTTGATGGATTGGCGTGCAGACAATCTCCTGCAACGCAACCATGGACAAGCTGGTGCAACATGGGCTCGCGAAATTTGGGCGGTACGAGCTGGCGATGACAAGGTCATCATGCAACATCGAGGTGCTGCTAGTTACCCGACCAGCAAGACACCGCGGCTTATTAACCTCGCAAATGATCTTCAAGAACGTATTGACCTCGCGGCTCAAAACGCTGGACGTTTTAAAGAGCTAAAAGGTCGGTATGACGTTTGGAACGCAACCCTGCCAGAACCGCTTTGGGGCGTGGAAAAAGGACAAGAAAAGTAATATGATGCTCAAGTATCCGATGTTGATTGTTTTGTTTGTTGTTTATGGAACAACAGCGTGTCTTGCACAACCAACAAGCACGAAAACGGAAAGTCTGTCCGCAAAGCTGCGATTGCCGCCACTTAAACTAATCTTGATGGAGCGGATCAAGGGATTTCCTGATTCGGAAGCCGCTTACTGGAGTGCATATCTTTCTAAGTCGGAATCGCATGCTCTCGAGGAACGGCGTGCTCTAGCTGCGGAGATGGACAAAGCGGGGCTTAGTGCGAGCCATCCCGCTCCTGGCAACAGCAAAGAATTCGAATTGGACTCGAAAGCCGATGCCGCTTGGTTTAAAAGTCCTGAAACCACTTTTCTTGCCGATACCATTCTGTCATACCAAACCCCAACGGGCGGCTGGTCAAAGGCGATTGACTATTCCAAGGGAGTTCGCTCGATAGGGACCCATTGGACCAGCCAGAGTGGAGCAGGTTGGCATTATTGTGGGACGCTCGACAATCGTTCCACCACGGAACAAATTCGATTTCTTGCTCAGCTCCATTCGATGAAGCCTCAAGACAAATATCGCGATGGAGCGCTCCGTGGGATCCGATGGCTGCTCGATGCCCAGTTTCCCAATGGAGGCTGGCCGCAAGTCTATCCGCTCGAACCAGGCTATCACGAAGCGATCACCTTGAACGACAGTGCAATGCTTCACGCCATACAACTGCTGCAGGACGTTGGTAACGGAAAGAGTCCTTATGATTGGGTCAGTGAAACGATACGTAGCGAAGCAGCCAAAGCGGCGGCCAAAGGAATTGAATGCCTCCATAAAGTGCAAGTCATGATCGATGGCAAACCGACCGTTTGGTGTGCCCAGCATGACCCACTGACCTTGCAACCGGTTGCCGCGAGTTTGAAAGAGCCGCCATCGCTGAGCGGCGGTGAGAGCGCTGATCTGGTAAAGTTTTTGATGCGAGACGCTCCCGATACGCCTGAAACTCGGAAGGCGATTGCAGCGGCAGTTGAATGGTTCGAATCGCGCAAGATCACGGAGCTTAAGCAGACGAAGAACGAAAGCGGAAAAACAGACTATGTTCTCGATCCTGCCTCCGATGAAGTGCGTTGGGCACGCTTCTACGATCTGAAAACGCAGCAGCCGATCTTCGCTGGCGCGCAAGATGGCATTATCTATGCTTCGTTTAGCGAAATGGCAAAGAACAACAAAGTCGGCTACGATTATTTCACAACGCGTCCTAAGGATATCATCACAAAGGAATGGGAACGCTGGAAGAAACGCACCTCGCAAAAATAAGCGATTCAAACTACTAGAACGCCCTTCCTCCATATCTAATTGATCGATAGCCGAATTCGTCAGAATTTGGACGAAGCACGCGTTCGCCAGTCAAAGCTCAGTTCGCAAGCAATGCTGGTTGGCCATCGAAATCCCGCTGACGATCGCTCCGACGATGCCGACAAACCCCTGGTCGGTGCCGCAAAGAAACAGATTGCTTAGGTGCGTGGTTCCGTCTAGTCGTTTATTCGGAGCACCGTAGACTGCTCCATTGTCGTGCGAAGTGAATCGACGGATGGTTTTCGGGGTAAAGACATCGGTATCGATCACGCGTCGACGAAAATCCGGTACAAATCGAACGGCCGACGCAGTACTCTCGTCGTACCACCGCATTTTTTGCCGCGCGTATTCACGTTCGTCAAGTGATTCCCAGCGACCGAAATGCGCGATCGATGTCTGACGAATAAAGCCCGCATCCAACTCGCCTTCTTCTGCCGAGTAAAGATAATTGTTCGGCGAACAAAGAACGCCGGTGCGGACATCGCAAAGCTGGTTTGCTGGTTGCGTCCAATGAAATTCGGGGGAATCGTTAAAGAACACAATCGTCTTGTCGAAGCCCGTGTCCTTGGGCTGGCAATCGAGCACCGAGATCGCCTCAATAAAGGTTAACTCGCCAGCTCGCTCGACTTCGACGACGGAACGATCGTTGCACATTCGCATCGTCTCGACTACTCCCGCACTCGAAAGGATCCGCTTGGCGGTTAAGGTCTTGCCGTTTTCCAAAACCACTGCAACAGCCATGTTTCCGTCGACTTCGATGCGTTCGACACCGCTTCGCAGCATCAGTTGTCCTCCAAGCTCGCGGAATCTTCGCACGAGATTCTTGAGGATTAGTCGAACACCGCGATAGGGACGTGCAAAGCCCTCCAAAAAGATGCTTCGAAACATGATGCAGAACTGCCCAAAATCCATGTCCGACTCGCGAGCGTTGCCATACCACATCAACGGGCATAGCAGCATTTCAATCAAAAGCGGCTCGGTAAAAATCTTGTTGAGCTCGCCACGAGTCGAGATTGCGAAATCCTCTTGCTTTAAGTCATCGTAGTCGACCAGCTGACTTAGAAGACGTTCGAATCGATCGATCTGCGTTGGAAACTTGGCCGCAATCTCGCTTCGCAAGAGCTCGATATCGTTGTTGAAGTTGAGTGTGACTCCCGGGAAGGCAACGGCTGACCCGGCTTGAGGCGCAAGCTGGAAGTCTTCCCAACGAAATCGCAGCTGCTTGAGCAATCGCGCTAATGGACCTTTCTTGGCCCCCTTGGCAGTGTAGTTCGTCATCGCATGCAAACCGACGTCGTAGTTGCGTCCGTTCATGCGGTAAAAAGAATTGAGACCACCGATGGTGTAGTGTCGTTCAAGGACGCATACGCGCTGGTCGTAATGAGCCAACCGGATCCCTGCCGCCAAGCCCGACATGCCAGCACCGATGATGATCGTATCGTAGTGGTCGGTACTCATAGGGGCCAATCGATAAGTCCAACACGCCAACCAAGTTTCTTGAGCACCCGCGGCAATAGGTAGCCGAAGTCGTCAGACTTCGGATGACGTGCGAGTCACCCATGCCGCGTCCAGATTCTGACGAATCCGGCTTTATGCATAGCGCCGTGCTTAGGCTCGGACAATGTCTCGCATCTTCGGTTCGAGATACGAAACCGTGCTCGCCATGCTTGCCAAGTTGGTATATTCGTCTTCTGGAATGTGGACTCGATGACGTTTGCGTAGCTCCATCACGATGTCCAGGAAGTCCATACTATCCAGCTCCATTTGCTCGCGAAAGCTCTTGGAATCTTCTAAGCCGGACAAGTCTTCATCGGGAGCGATATCGCTTAGGATGTCGATGATTTCTTCCCGAATATCTGCTGGAGTCATATTTCTATCTTTCTCGATCACGTACTGTTTAGCAAATCACGTACTGCTTAGCAAAGGTTCACGGCAACGTGCGGAAGAGCTAAAAGCGACGTACGATCAACACTGAGTTAATACCTAGCATGCCAAAGGAATTGTTTAAAATATAATCGACCCGCGCCAGTTCCTGTGGCTCGTTGATGACGAGCCCTTCCATGGCGCAATCGGGGTCTAGTCGATCTACGTTGATTGTCGCGTGACATATCCGATCTTGGAAGGCGGGTAGATTACCTGCTAACTCAAGAGCCCCTGCCGCACCCATCGTATGCCCAATAAAACTCTTTGTGTTATTGAAACGAGTACGAAGATTTCCGCCGAAGGCTTTTCGCAAAGCTTGGCATTCTTGCGAATCGCCGCTGCTGGTTCCCGTAGCGTGCGTGCTGACAATGTCGATTTGGTCCGCAGCTAGGCCCCCCCGTTTCAAAGCCAATTCAATGCATTCGGCCTGACGTTCGGGATTCGGCAACACGAAATCAGTCGCATCCGTATTGATTGCATATGAAACAATCTCGGCGATGATGGGAGCGTTTCTCGCTTTGGCATCAGATAATCTTTCGAGCACGTACATGCATGCTCCCTCGGCGACAACGATACCGTTCCGATCGAGATCGAATGGCCGCGAGGCTTTTGTTGGATCAGGATTCGTCGCAAGCGCACCTTGCGAACGAAAGGATGCAAATATTCCGAAGGTGTGAATGCTCTCCGATACGCCGCCAGCCAGTGCGATATCGCACTCCTGGAGTCTGAGCATTTGAACGCCTTGTATGATCCCTGCGTTCCCGGCGGCACAAGCCGCACCGATCGTATAGTGCGGGCCGGTAATCCCCATATTCAGGGCAATCTCGCCTGCAGGGTTGTTGGCGACGGTCCGTGGATTGTGATGGTGCGACCAATACTGGGTATCGTAGTCGTAAGCCTTGATCGAATGGATTTCGTTTTCGGTTTCAACGTTCCCGTGCTCCGTAACACCGACGTAGACGCCAACGCGTGATCGGTCGATCTTGTCCCACTCCAAGCCGCTTCGAGCGACAGCTTCGTTACAAGCCCAAACGCCTATCCCACCTGCCCGCGTTCCTCGACGGATATCCTTTTTCGATTGGTGTTTCGTCGCTTCGAAATCGCATACTCCCGCCAGAGTCTTTCCGACGTACCTGATTTCGTAGTCGCGGACCCCGCTTCGGCCTTCCAAAAGGCTGGCCCGAAACGATTCCAGATCATTCCCATTCGGTGCGGTTAGGCCGACCGCCGTCATCACGATTCGATAGTCGTCTGGGAGTTGGCTTGTCTTGTCGAGAGAAATCATAAGGAAATCAGTGGGATCGGCTTCCAGTGAGCCAAATAAATGCTGCTCGATTCAATGTCGGCAGATCTGGAGGATTCGAACACAGGCAGGATGCCTATGCCACTATCAACTCAAGCTACCGGGAAGCAGCCAGACTGACAAGTCAAAACTCCTGATCAATTGTAACCGGCTCGGCCGTACAAAAGCGGAGCGGCATCTCGCTGCGAACATCGGCAAGCGCCAATCCAAGCCTCCCAGCCAAAAGATCGTCCAAATAACGCCCGACAATCGTCGCACGCCAGCCAGTCAAAAGCGAAGGCAGGTCACCTTCATGCGGACGCGTCTCCGAGCGAAAAAGCACAAAATCACGCAGATCGTCGGCCGTTCCCACAATGGAAGGTGCAATTTTCTTGGTCTTGCATACGTATGCCAAAGCCGCACCTAAATACTGCGTTAACATCCCCGATGGCTGCCCACTCCCAAATTTCGCCCGTCGAGGCCACTTAGGCAAAGGGGCATTCTTCGACTGCTCGATAATCTTCGAAATATCCTCGATGGCGGCCTTCAAATGCCGATGCTCCATCCCGCGGAGGCTCGAAATCCGTTTTACGTCCGACGTTCCTCGGCGAGCCAACTCGACCAGCAAATCGTCCCGTAGAATCCGCCGAGGCGGCAGATCGCGTTGTTGAGCCTGTGAATCTCGCCATAACCACAACGCCCTCGCGACCGCCAGCGAATGCCCGTTGAGCGAATGAATTCCACTCATCCGATGCCATTGCTCCTGCCGCTCGGTCGAAGCAAGGTCCGCTTGACGAATCGACAACTCCTCTTCCAACCATGTCAAACGTTCGAGTTTTTCAAGCTGAGCCGAAAGCAAACGAAAAATCTGCGGCAAATCGCGAACATCCTGAGACGCATATTGCAATTGTCGTGCGGTCAATGGCCTCCGCCGCCAATCGCTTCTTGTCTCCTCCTTGTCTAGCACATGCCCAGTAAACCGCTGGACAAGATTTCCATACGAAGCCGGATAATCGAGCCCCAGAAAACCGGCAGCGACTTGGATGTCGAACAAAGATGGAATAAGCTGCCCCGTAGCGCGAAAACAGAATAAAATCTCCTCGCGCCCCGAATGAACGATTGTTTGGCGGTTCGGATCGAGCATCAACTGCCAAAACTCGTTCAGCGATCCGCACGTCAATGGATCGATGATCGCCAGGACATCATCCGTCGCTACCTGGACGAGACAGAGCTCCGGACGATACGAGTCCTCCGCCACGAATTCCGTGTCGAACGCCAACAACGACGATTTTCTAAGATCGACGCACAGCCGCGATAGCTCATCCGAAGTAGTAATAAATTGCGGGTTCAAGCAGACAGCGATTTCGATTGGAGGTTCACAATATGTTTCCACACCCGAGACGACCTGGACGACTGTGTCAACTTTTCAACAACAAGCCAGTTTTCTCATTTTTGCAGACACGGAAAGCTTACACTTGACACACGAAATGATGAACTCCAAACCCAAG
>JANPLJ010000422.1:0-1316 GCA_031426475.1 Pirellulaceae bacterium
TCGCGGTCGCTCAGTCCGCTCGCGCCCCAGCCGAGTCACTTTCCGGCTCGAGCCAAGCGAGTCATCTTTATGTTCATGGATGGTGGCCCATCGCACATCGATTCATTCGACTGGAAACCGGAGCTCGCGAGAATCGGCGGCGATGCGTCGAGTCAGTATTTGGCGCCCGTCTTTCCCTACAAGCCGCGCGGCAAGAGCGGCATCATGATCTCGGACGCGTTTCCATTTCTTGCTCAGCATGCTGACGATCTTTGTCTTTTGAATGGGATGCAAACCAGCAATCCGGGACATCAGCAAGCGGTAGTGGCGCTGCACACGGGAAGCGAAAACTTCGTGCGGCCATCGGTCGGGTCTTGGGTTACCTATGGGCTTGGCTCCGAGGCCGAAAGCTTGCCAGGATTTGTGACGATCGATCCGATCGGGGACAAAGGTGGTGCCGCCAACTACGGCTCGGCCTTTCTGCCTGCCACGTTTCAAGGGACTCGATTGCAAAGCGGTGCTCGGGGAGTTCCGGATATCCGAAACCATCATTTGGCGAACGGCGATCAGCGTAAGCAATTGGACTTCGTTCAGTATGCCAACCGTCGACTGCTTGCACGCGATCCAAAGAATGCTGAGATCGAAGGCTTGATTGAGTCAGCCGAACTGGCCTTTCGAATGCAGTCAGCCATACCCGAGACTTTGGATTTGTCGAGGGAATCGGAGTCGACCAAGACGCTATATGGGCTGGACGATTCGGAAACGTCGAAATTCGGGATACAGTGTTTGATGGCTCGTCGCTTGGTAGAAAAAGGAGTGCGTTTTATTCAGTTGACAAGCAATGGTTGGGATCATCATGTCGACATGAAGAAAGCATTCTCGGGAAGAGCAGCAACCATCGATAAACCGATCGCCGGTTTGCTAGCGGACCTAAAGCGGCGCGGATTGTTGAAGGAAACGTTAGTTGTTTGGGGTGGCGAGTTCGGGCGGACTCCCAATCCCGACAATAACGGTGGACGGGGGCACAACAATCGAGGCTATTCAATGTGGATGGCCGGCGGAGGAGTCAAAGGTGGCTTTCGCTATGGGGCTACCGACGAGTTGGGCCGGCAAGCGGTCGAAGGCATGATGGGAACGCACGATTTGCACGCGACGATTTTGCATCTGCTCGGACTCGACCATACCAAGCTCACCTACCCCTACTCCGGCCGCGATTTTCGGCTGACCGACGTCGCGGGTAGTGTGGCACATGATATCATTGGTTGATGTAGGACGTGGACTCCACTCAGCCTGTTTGGGTGGTGAAGCACAATCGGGAGGGCGACGCTCCTGCGGAG
>JANPLJ010000423.1:0-6464 GCA_031426475.1 Pirellulaceae bacterium
CCTTGTCAACTGCGTCGATTTGCTCTTCCGATTCAAAGGCCTGTGCTTCTCGACGACGAAGCTCGCGCGTTTCGTCCTGACGCCAACATGATGGCATCGTTAACAAAAGTCCAACAAAGAAAAACGAGTAAATGCGATGCACAAGTGTTCTCTGGCTAATGGATGGTTGGCTTGGAGGACCCCAAGGGACTTAAGGGACGCAATGATCCTTCTACGCCTTTGTCGCATCTGCGGTTTCCCAAATCCGAAGGACTCGCGCGAACACGTCCTTAAATTGATCGAGGAAAATCATATTCGGGCCATCGCTGGGCGAGCTATCGGGGTCGGGGTGAACCTCGAAGAAAAATCCGTTCACACCTATAGCGGCCGCCGCCTTCGCCATGGGCTCTACCATGGCACGGTTGCCTCCCGTTGCTCCACCCAAGCCTCCTGGTTGTTGTACTGAATGAGTCGCATCGAAAATGACGGGAGCCCCCAGCGATTGCATGATTGGAATCGACTGCATGTCGTTAACAAGTCTTCCGTAGCCGAAGAAAGTCCCACGTTCGCATAACAGAATACCGGAATCGCTCGTTTGACGAATTTTTTCCACAACAAACTGCATGTCCGTGGGAGCCATGAACTGGCCTTTTTTAACGTTAATAGCACGACCTGTCTGGGCGGCAGCAAACAACAAATCGGTTTGACGCGCAAGGAATGCAGGGATTTGAAGCAACTCGCAAACTTCGGCAACGGCTTGCGATTGGTCGGGCAAGTGAATATCGGTCGTAACGGGTATGCCAAACGTCTTGGCAACCGCGTCCAAGATTTGTAATCCATCGTCGATTCCGACTCCACGAAAGCTCTTACCACTCGTTCGATTCGCCTTGTCAAACGAAGCCTTAAAAACCAATGGAACATTCAAGGCTTCGGCTACTTGCACGAGCTGTTCAGCGATCTTCATCGTCAGGTCGCGAGTTTCGATCACGCACGGACCAGCGATTAATAGGGGACGATGCCCGGGACCAATCGTGTAGCTTCCAATTTCGACATTCCGCATCGTCGGTTCCAAAATTCCTTGACTAAGCATTTGGCAGTTTCAATCCCATTGCCCCCATCAACAACTTCATATCATCCCAAACAAACTTCTTCGCGTCTTCATTGCGAAGCAAGTATGCTGGATGGTATGTGACCAGAACCTTGGCCTTTCGGTATTGATGGAAACGCCCACGAAGCCTACCAACCGATTCCGTTGTTTGCAGTACAGCGCGTACAGCGACGGCGCCTAGGCACACGATGAATTCCGGTTGGAGTACATCCAACTGGGCTTCAAAAAAAGAACGGCAATTCTCGATCTCGATATCGACAGGCGTCCGATTTCCCGGCGGTCGGCACTTCAATGAATTGAGAATATAGACATCTTCGCGTTTCATTTGTGAAGCATTGATAATCTTATTCAACAGTTGTCCAGCCGCACCGACAAAGGGCTCGCCCTTTTTGTCTTCGTCGGCACCTGGGGCTTCACCAAAAAAAACGACTCTTGGGTTGAGAGCTCCGGTTCCAAAGACGGTCTGTGTTCGACTACAGGCCAATTCTTCACATTTTCGACACGCCACGACTTGCTCACGCAGCGCAGCAAGAACCTCGTTTCGTGCGTCGTGAGAAAGCGGTGGTCCAATCCATTTCTCTTCCGCGATTTTTAAACTAGCAACGCGGGAAACCGCCGGACGAGAGCTCGGCTCAGTCGCCTGTTTGGCTGCAGACCTCAGAGGAACAAGAGGCATTGGCGGCAATGGTAGCGGACGCGCCGGTGCAGGGACTAAAGCAGGGCTCGCTGGGATGGGGGTGGATGACAAAGTTAACGGCTGAGCATCGGGTACGGCGGAGCTATCGGCAGCAAGGGCTGGTTTCGCAACCCAATCTGCGGAAAAACTGTCTGAGCCCCGGGTGACCATACTGACGCCGCAACGAGCGTAATTCTCAAGCATCTGGATCGCTGCCCACCTCAAATTGTCAGTCTCTCGAAGCGGCATATTATGAAAAATCAAGTGTTAACGTGCAAAACATGGTTATGGCCATCGGCAGGTAATCTTAGAACTATCGCATGTTTGCAAACAATTGACGATAGCCGATAGATTTTCGAGCCAATACAGTTCATTTTCTATCCACAAGACGACGAACTCGCGGTCAAATCGCCAGAAACCCAGTAATTTTGGCTTGCCTAACGCGTTCTGTCGATCGTGCCGTTCCGGTTTTTCAGGCAAGGAGACTGATATTGTCGGAACTTAGGGTAAATCAGGGGGTTCAGAAAGTGATTCGGTTGATTAGTTTAAATAGTTGCAAACCGAGTTCCCCTACCATCAAATAAGCTTTTCCTTCGGCGACACCCTATGAATTCCAATGGTTGGCTAAAGTCTGCCTTCATTCTCGCATCTGTTCTCTTAGGTTCCATCCTAGGAAGCGGTAAAACGAATGCAGCTGATCCAGAATGGGTCGGAATTCTGGCACTTGCCGTGCAACCTGCGGCGGCACAAGAGCTTGGCCTCACTGCGACGCAACTGGAGTCGCTTCAGAAATTGATTTCTGCAAGAGAGTCGGAAGCGCTTGCAATTGCAAGCGAAAATCGCAAGCTTCCACCGGCCGAACGCAGCATTCGGATGAGAGAGCTCGTCCGCGAACTGGAGCAAAAAGCCTACCGTGAGCTTAGTATTCAGCAACGAGGTCGACTGGAACGAATGCGACTTTCTCGTCTCGGTCTGGCGAGTCTTGCCGAAAAAGAAGTTTCCGAAACACTGGGGCTCAGCCAAGGTCAAATCGAGCAAATCGGGCAGTTGCTCGAAAATCGAGAAAAGTTAGGCGTCGAACGCGGACAAGATGCTGGGCGTATTGAAACAGAGCGTCGACTCCGAGATGTCTTGACGTCAGGTCAGTGGGCGACATGGCAATCGATGGCCGGACAAGCAGCGAAAGCGAGTGCACCTGCGCAAGCAACCGTAGCCGCAGCTATCAGCAAACCAGAAGCAGCGGTTGCCGAAAAGACACCGCAAGTCAACAACACTCCTAAGCCTCAACCGCAAGCTGCCAATCAAGCGAGCAACGTACAAGGTGTTCCACCTGCCAAGGGTGAAAGCGATCTTACGTTGAACTTCAATGCAACGCCTTGGGAGGAAGTGTTGAAGTGGATAGCCAAAGAAGCCGAGCTCAGTCTGCAGTACGATACCTATCCGATCGGAACCTTTACCTATCGAGATCCTTATCGAAAATATTCGGTGAGCGAAGCACTCGATATCATGAATGGAGTACTTCTCAATAAAGCCTATCGCTTGATCCGCCGCCAACGTTCATTGATGGTGATCGATCTCGGCAACGGCGAGTCGGCAGATGTTGTTCGAGGACTGTTGCGTGAGCTGGCCGAATTGGTCTCACCGGAAGAGCTTGATAAACGCGGTGAGCTTGAGTTGCTCAAGTGCTTGTTCGTGCTCTCACGACTTTCGCCTGAAGAAGCCCAAAAAGAGATCGGTTTGCTGATAGGGCCCGAAGGGTCAACGGTACCCCTTGGTTCCGCGGGGCAAATTCTTGTCACGGAAACGGCTGGCAAGTTGCGATTGATTCGAGATATGCTCAAGCGGGTTGAGGATCCAGACAGCACGCGTGGTTCGAAAATCGTGACGATTCCGCTGAAGCATGTTTCGGCTGAGGAAGTCCTCGGCATCGCTCGTCCGCTGATGGGACTCGCTGAAGGAACGAATCAATCGACCGACTTCAATGTCTCGACCGATACGTTCGGAAATACGATTTTTGCGACAGGAAGTATGGACAAGCTTCAATTGCTGAAAGACTTGGCCTTGCAGATCGACGTGAAGCCGGGCGAAGGTGGCGCCGGAGCGGTGACCATCGAGCAACCCAAACTAAAAGCTCATCCAATTCGTTCTTCGGACGCGAACACCGCCTATCAAGTTCTTCAGACACTGCTGGAAGGAAGTGCAAACGCTCGGCTTTCATTGGAACCCAAAACCAACAGCATGATTGCAATGGCAACCGAAGCCGATCATAAGTTGATCGAGGAAACGTTGGCAACGCTGGCTGGTGAATCGAGTAGCTTTACGGTAATCCCACTCAAACGGATCGATGTCCAAGCGGCTATTACCACGCTTGAACGATTCTTTGGGAAACCTAGCACAACGACTGGTACTGCTGCAGCAGCGGCCGTCGCTGGCCCGATCTTCTTTGGCGATGCAATGACACGCACACTGATGGTCAAGGGGTCGCCGCAAGAGCTTATCCAAGTTAAGGAGCTTTTATCAAAACTGGAAGAAACGAGCCCCGAAATGGATCCGCTGGGAGGAACAGTCCGTGTTCTTCCGATGACCGGGAAGTCCGCGGATCGAGTGTTGGAGCAAATTCAATATCTGTGGGATATTAAGCAACGTAAGAATCGTATCCGAATCAGGATTCCCGTCGAAAGCGAGAAGCAAGATATCGGTGGACAAGAGCCAGTCAGCCGCGTTGATCCATCAGCTCGCAGCAGCCAATCATTTCGGCCAAAGACCATCGACAATTCAGTCGTCAGAAATGGCAAGCTTGTTCGAATGACTTCGCCTGATGGTGTTCCGGAAGCATTCGATCGAGGTACTTCGCTGAGCGACGACGCAACATTACCAAGTGACATCGTCATTTTTCGCGGTCCGACGGGTTTGGTCGTAACGTGCGATGATCCAAAAGCCCTTGCGGAATTCGAACAACTAGCTCGGCTTGTGACGGAACAATTGCTCAACACAAGTGGTGAGCCAACTGTCTTCTACTTGAAATACATCACCGCAAAATCGGCCGACGAATTGATTCGAAGTATCTTGTCGGGCGAAGCTTCCAGCAGCGGAAGCGGTGGTGGTAGCGGCGGACTGCTAGGAAGCGTGCTTGGAGAAGTAGGAGGTGGTCTCGTCGGCGGTCTACTTGGCTTTGGTGGTAGTGGGGGGGGGAGCAGCACGACCAGTTCAGCTGTCTCCGGTGGGATGGCAACAGGCGAAATCAGCATCACGGCCGACCCGCGTTTGAATTGTCTTTTGGTGACGGCCAACGCAGCCGATCTCGATCTGATCGAACAGCTCTTGAAGTTAATCGACAAAGAGGATAGCCCCATTCGCATCGAAACGCAGGGCGTACCCCGCGTTATTCAAGTCGTGCATAACGACGTCGAAGAGATCGCGACCATCGTGAAGCAAGTCTTCGCTGATCGTATCTCGGCTGCCGCTGGAGCAGGTGGTGGAGGAGGAGGAGGTGCTGGAGGTCAACAACAAAGACAACCCTCGCCTCAGGAATTTATCGAAGCGATTCGTGGCGCCGGTGGTGGTGGAGGGCCAGGCGGCGGGCGTAGCGGCGGTCGCAGCGGTGGCCAAAGCGAACTGAAGCCTCAGACGATGACGATTGGAACCGACAAAAAGAATAATGCTTTGATCGTTACGGCATCTCAAAATCTGTTTGAACAAGTCGAAGCGTTGGTTGCAATGCTCGACGAAGGCGGCACCGCGTCAGAAGAGAAAATCGAAGTTGTGCAGCTTGGCGGAAACATGAGCCCGGAAGTCGTGCAAACTGCCTTGCAATCAGTTTTGGGTTCGAAAGCAAAAACCAACAAACCATCCAGTTCCACTACCAACACATCGACCACATCGACCGCTTCCAGTGGGTCGTCCGGCGGGTCTTCTAGTACCGTCGATGCCGAAGCCGCAGCCCGCAGAGCTGAGTTCTTTCAAGCTCTTCAAAGAGGCGGTGGATTCGGTGGCGGTCCGGGCGGCGGATTTCGCGGCGGTGCACCGGGTGGTGGTGGAGCACCCGGCGGTGGATTCCGAGGCGGCGCACCGGGAGGCGGCGGCAGTGGACAGGGTGGCGGCGGCGGTGGACCGCCTCGTACTGGTCGGTGATCGATGGCAAGGCTTGCAGCGATTGTCACTCGCCTGCTCTTGGATCGTTTAAGATACAACGTTTATATCACGGCCTTCGACGACTTTTTAGGCTGGTTTCCCGTTAGGTTCATCGTACGTTTATGATTACAGATGCTGGCGAACTCCTATTGCGACGTGGCCTTCTTAGCGAAGAGCAGTTGATTCGTTCGCGCGCAACCGCCGCGGGCACTAACATTGTCGACTCCGCAATCCAAAATGGATTTGTAAGCGAGGAGGTCGCCCTTCGCGCACTTGCTGAAGAAACCGGACTGGATTTTATCGACCTTCGATCGGCTGAAGTTGATCTTTCGCTTTTGGACGTCTTTCCGCAAAAGTTAATTTATCGCCATTCGCTGTTTCCGATTCGACGTGAAAATGGGACCGTGGTTGTCGCGACCTCGAATCCATTCGATCTGTATCCGATTGACGAAGCTGCTGCCGGAATGCGATGTCCTGTAACGCCGATCTTGGCTGAGCGCGTCGAGATCGCCAAACTCGTCAAGAAACATCTTGGTGTTGGTAGCGAGACCGTGGAGGGTCTGATCGCGG
>JANPLJ010000424.1:0-8891 GCA_031426475.1 Pirellulaceae bacterium
CTACGTTCGCCAGAACGTGGCTGTAACTCTAGACGGTTCACCACGTTCTGGCGAACGTAGCTACGAGCCATGAATAATCCGGGCTATCGCCGCTTGTAGAGCGTTACAACCGATTGCTTTGCAGCATGTCTAGAGAATTCCGCCGGAGAACGCCGAGTGAAGTTCTGAGTCGATTCTCGCATGCGTTTTTGGTAGTCGGATTCGTTCGAATTCCTACGACGCTACACAAACGACGTCCACGTCGCTCCGTCCAAATTCTGATTAATTCGGCTACTCAAAATTCAATCTGGATGAAGCACCAATACGGAAAGAATCAGGATGATTCGGCGATGTTTGTTAGGAATCGCTACCCCGACCGTGATTTGCTTGATTGCAAGTCTGTCGCTCTTTATCGGGTGTAGCGCGGGGCCTTCGAATCCACGCGGACTTTGGCAGCGCGTTGCCGAGCGTCAGTCGTATATCGCATGGAATTTGAGATCGTCGAAGGGGAAAATGGTCGATTCAGGTGCGCCTCGAAACGTTCAACTGGCCAGTCTTCCAATCTCCGAGCTCAAGAAGCTTCTGTCGACTGCTCCACCTCCGTGTCCAGCGTCGCTGGAGGGTAGTTGGACTGGAATCAATCGTGGCCTGGGATCGGCAGTTGCGGGCAAGACACAGTACATCAAAGAGCTTCGCGCCGATGCAACTCGTCCGTGCGCGATCGGCCATGGTTCGAACATCCTCGTTGAACGTGTACCTATCGAACAGTTGAATCACCATGGTTGGCGACCTTTGATCGATTGCCAATCGGGATGCGTCAAAAGGCAAGGCCGATATGCGATCGTTGCTCGCGGGAAGACGGAGTTCGACTACTCGCTCGGCGAAAATCCGTTTTGGGAACCTTCGCGATTCTTGGTCGATGAAATCGTCCAGATTGACGAGGGACTTCTTCTAGGACGCGCGAACTTCCAAGTCGGCTACGTTCGAATCCCCGTCGCTTACTTTACACTTGAGCGAATTCCGTCGTGCAATTCGCACACAAGCGACTGCAACTGAACTGATCGCATCATGGCTTCTTAGAGTCGCGGCGTTCTGGGGTTGGGATCGTTGGAACATCGCGGTTTATCATGTCGTACGATTGCTTGAGCCTTGCGACCACTTCTGGATGTTGCATGGCCACATCGTTTTGCTCGCTGGGATCTGTTTGGAGGTCGAAAAGCTGCATCGCTTTCGGCGCATCTCCGGTCTGGACGCCTGGATGTTCGCTTGGTTCCGATTGCTCGTACGGCGCAAGGATGGTAACGCCATCGGGACCTCTCGGATCGATGTACTTCTCGCCCGGCTTGTAAACACTGGCCAATCCGATGCCCGGTGAAAGTACATGCAGCTTCCAGCGATCATCCCGCACCGTGGCCAGTTGTGATTGCTTGTGTCCGAAGATCGTATCGTGCGGGCCTTTCGAATCACTCGTGAGAATGGGCAGGATATTGCGTCCATCGATGACCAGATCAGCTGGTGTCGAGACGTTTGCGACGCTCAATGCCGTCGCGAAAATGTCCATCATGACTGCGGGTTCAGCGCTGGTGTGGCCAGCAGCGATGTGGCCGGGCCAGCGAGCGATCAAAGGAACTCGATAGCCGCCTTCATAGGTACTGCCCTTCATTCCTCGCAACCCACCTGTGCTGCCACCAAACGTCGCTCCGTTGTCGCTTGAGAAGATGACGAGCGTGTTTTCGTCGAGCCCAGCTTCACGCAACTTCGCTAACACCTGGCCAATCCCCCAATCGAGTTCGATGACACAATCCGCGTAAAGCCCTGCTTCGCTCTTCTTATAAAACATCTCCGACGCAGCGAGCGGCTTGTGCGGCATCGCATGGGCAAGATAAAGAAAAAATGGCTGTGTACGGTATTCGTCAATGAAGGCGATTGCTTTCTCGGTATAGCGTTTTGTCAAGTCGGCTTGAATCACAGGATACTCGACTTGCTTATCGCCCTCGAACAGAGCTACGGGACGCATGTCGTTGGAATAAGGGATGCCGAAATAGCTGCCGAAACCACGATGCGTCGGCAACCATCGCGGTTCCGCGTGGCCGAGGTGCCATTTTCCGATCATTCCGGTCGCGTAGCCGGCTTTGCTCAGAAGCTGCGGAAGCAAAACCTCGGACTCTGCTAGGTGCAGCTTATGTGCGACTTCACCACCGTCGGGCGCTGGATTGGAGGTCATGCCGCAGCGAAACGGATAACGCCCTGTCATCAACGAAGCGCGAGTCGGCGCACAGAAAGAAGCGGGACAATTGAATTGCGTCAATCTCGACCCCTCGGCAGCCATTCGGTCGAGGTGTGGTGTGCGATAACGCGTCTGTCCAAAACAACTCAATCCGCCGTAACCGAGATCATCCGCCAGGATGACTATAATATTGGGCTTCGCAGCCACTTCTAAACAACCCATCGCGAAGGATGAAAGACAAACGGAAACGACGATGATCAGTTTCATAACCAAACCCATGAAAAGTTCTTGAAGGGCCAAAACGCCTAGTGAATCGCGAGAGAATCCAATGATACACGGTAACGTAGCTTTGTAAGTAGATGGTTTCGCAAGACAAATTGCCACTCTCAAATCAACGAAATTCGGGAGGACGAGGCGGACGAGGCTCCTGCCGAGTCAAACGTCGCGCATCGCATGAGATTCAAACGTGGCTCCGCCGGAGCGTCGCCCTCCCGATTGTGCTTTACCACTCAAACAGGCTGAGTGGAGTCAACAACTTAGATCTGGGACAGTCGAACGAGAAACGATGTAAATCAAATACGCTATATTGAATCTCCCAAAACGATGGATCGACATTCGATCGTTGGTCCGATCCAACGAAAACCTGTTTCAACGGTCGTGACTGACGTGAAACGTTGAATTTTATGACTGCTTCCGAACCAGAGATAGCGATGAAATCAATACAAAGTGCCTGTTTTACGTCGATAATGCTAATAACCGGAATGGCTTGTTTCGCGACTACGATTCTTGCCGATGATTGGGTTCAATGGCGGGGACCAACCGCCGACGGAGTTGCAGCCCCAAGTGCTCGTCCTCCGTTACATTGGGATGCGAACACCAACGTTGCCTGGAAGGCGGACATACCCGGCGATGGTTCCGCAACACCCGTTGTCTACGGCGATCAAGTGTTCGTCCTATCAGCGGAACAGACGAATCGAAAAAGCCCACAGGCGGTGGCAGTCGACGAGCGCGCCAAGACGGTTCCTGATGAGTTCTTTTACCGATTTATCATCACAAGTTTTGATCGCAGATCGGGAGCCGTTCGCTGGCAACAAGTCGCCACTGAGCAAGTTCCACACGAAGGCCGGCATACTACCAACACCTATGCTGCAGGCTCACCTACGACGGATGGTGAACGACTCTACGCTTCGTTTGGTTCACGTGGACTCTTCTGTTTTACGATAGCCGGCGAGCTTGTTTGGCAGATCGACTTAGGGGACATGCGAACTCGGTTCGGCTGGGGAGAAGCAGTAACGCCCGTGCTTGCCGACGACCTTTTGATTGTCAATTGGGATCAAGAAGAAGATTCCTTCATTGTTGCTCTCGATAAGCGAACCGGGCAAACCGTTTGGAAGGTGGAACGCCCTGGAGAAGTCTCTTCTTGGAATACACCATTCGTAACGACTTACGGGGGGAAAAAGATTGTCGTCGTCAATGGAACCGGAAGTGCCAAAGCGTACGACTCGCAAACCGGCAAGGTGCTATGGGCATGCGGAGGTCAGACGACCAATGCGATCCCTTCTCCAATTCGTTTCCAGGATACCGCAATTTGCATGAGCGGCTATCGAGGCTCTTGCGCGTGCGCGATCCCGCTCAACTCCCAAGGCGACATTACAGGCAACGGGTCGGTGCTTTGGCAATTGAGCCAAGGGACTCCGTATGTTCCTTCACCCGTGATCAGCGGCGATCGACTCTTTTTTACTGGTGGCAATACCGACATTTTAAGCTGCGTCGATGCACGCACTGGAAAATCATTGATCGAACGCAAACGTCTCTCGGGAGTAAGCTCGCTTTATGCTTCGCCCATCTTTGCAAACGGACATCTCTACTTTGCTGGTCGCCTTGGGACGACGGTAGTTGTCAAAGACAATGCGAGTCTTGACGTCGTGGCCGTGAATTCGCTCGACGATGCAATCGACGCCTCGCCCGTCGCGGTCGACAATCAACTGTTTCTCAGAAGCTGGAAAAAGCTTTACTGCATCCAAGAACAATCGTCTGTATCGATCAAGCCCGCAGATACGATCAAAACCGAATCAGAGGCCCAAAAACACGATGCGTCGCTCAAACAAGTCGAGTTGGAACGGACATCGGAAACGTCTGCGAATGCATCGATCGGCGACTTGGATGGAGATGGCGACCTCGATATCGTTTTGGCCAAGGGAAGGCATTGGCCATTGCAAAATCAAGTTTTACTGAATAACGGAAAAGGCGAGTTTCCGAAAGCTCGCGATCTTGGCGAGACGCCCGACCGAACGTACTCAGCAGCCCTAGCCGACCTCGATGCCGATGGCGACCTGGATGTTGTTGTCAGCAACGATAGCCCAGACAAAAAGCTGGTTTATTTGAATGACGGTCATGCGAATTTCAACGCATCGAGTACTTGGGGAGAACCAGCATGGAACACTCGGAACACGTGTCTAGCGGATCTCAACGGAGATCGTTTTCCGGATCTGATTGCAGCGAACCGCCAAAGCGTCAGCTACATCTGCCTCAACGATGGCCATGGTAACTTCGACAAGCAACCGAGTATCACCATTCCATCTGAATCTGCAACCACGATTGTACCAGCGGACTTTAACGGCGATGGGTGGGTTGACTTCGCAATACCGCACCGAGATGGCGGACAAAGTCACGTCTATTACAATGATGGCAAGATGGGATTCGCAGCAACCAGTCGCTTTGGGCCCGCCAAGTGCGCGGCGCGGACTGCGGCATCGGGCGATCTGAATGGCGATGGAAGCACGGACCTAGTCGTTGGAGATGGGCGACAAGGATTGATTGTCTGTTTGAACGATGGCCACGGTTCCTTTCCGAGTACGATTCGGCTGGAAGAAAGAGCCGACGCTCCTTACGCGATTGCTCTCGGTGATTTCAACGGCGAGCAACGCCTGGATATCGTCGTCGGGTACGCGTCCGGCTCCGCTGCAATCTTCTTGAATGATGGTACTGGACTCAAGTTCGAATCGACTCGCTTTGGTGATGGCAAAGGCGCGGTCTACGGAATAGCCATCGGAGATCTCAACAAGGACGGCAAGTCCGATATCGCTGTCGGCCGAAGCGAAGCTCCCAACGCAATTTACCTGAGCGGTAAATGATCGCTGAGCGGTAAATGATCGACAATCATTGCCTTCCGACTCCCGCAAACTTGTCTTGCCGGTGAGAAGTTTGGCAACTAGAACACGACCACTCCTCGTGCCTTGCACACCAGTCGAAATATACGCCTGTTTGTGCGCGGACTCACGATTCGGCGAGCTTTCGGTTCTAGAAGTGTCGGGGCAAGGGGCGGTACAATGCGGTTGCTCGACTGTCCCAAATTTAGGCTTTGTTTCTAAAGATCGAATTTGAGGTGGCTACGTTCGCCAGAACGTGGAAATCCCCTTCGACGTACCACGCTCTGGCGAGCGTAGCTACCTGTTTAGAAACAAAGCCTAGTTTGACGACGCCATTCCAGCTTGTCTGAGTGGTGAAGGGATTGATTTGGGACAGTCGAAGTCGCGATTAGATTCGCTGATGAATCTCCAACCCTATTTTTTGAAGAAAGCACGCTTCACGTGAAGATAGAACGCATCTTTGCTCACCGAGTCGATCTGCCGCTCGTGGAGGGTTGTTACAAGTGGTCGGGCGGAAAATCTGTTTCAGTATTTGATAGTACGATTGTCGGCGTTGAGACCGAGTGTGGAGTTGTCGGGTACGGCGAAGTTTGTCCTCTGGGGCCGTTCTATCTGCCGGCCTATGCTGAAGGTGTGCGAGCTGGACTTCGCGAGCTTGGCCCGCATCTAATCGGCTTTGATCCGCGTGAACTCGGGAAGCTCAACCATCGGATGGATGCTGCGCTGAAGCGGCATGCTTATGTGAAGACGGGAATCGACATTGCATGCTGGGATATTCTCGGCAAGGCCACGCAGCTTCCGGTCTGCACGTTGATGGGTGGACGGTTCGGTGAGAGCGTACGACTGTATCGAGCGATCTCGCAACAGGCTCCTGACGAGATGGCGCAGAATGTCCAGGGCTACTGTCAACAAGGTTATACTCGGTTCCAACTGAAAGTCGGAGGCGATCCGGATACCGATATTGAACGCATTCGAGCGGTGCGAGCGATGCTGAAGCCGACAGATAGACTCGTTGCCGACGCCAATACAGGATGGACGCAACATGAGGCGATGCGAGTGGTTCGAGCGGTGCAGGACGTCGACGTCTACATTGAACAACCTTGTCTGACCTACGAAGAATGCCTAGCAGTGCGACGGAATACAAGTCATCCGTTCGTGCTCGATGAAAACATTGACTCTCTCGATATGCTGCTTCGCGGTAAAGCAGATTTGGCGATGGATGTTGTCAATCTGAAGATCAGTAAACTAGGTGGATTGACGAAGACCAAACAAGCTCGCGACCTGTGTGTCTCGATGGGGATTGCCATGACGCTCGAAGATAGTTGGGGCGGTGACATCACGACGGCGGCGATCTCGCACTTGGCACATAGTACGCCCGAAGAGTTTCGCTTCACGAGCACCGACTTCAACAGCTATGTCACCGTAAGCACTGCTGTGGGGGCTCCGCAACGCGAGAACGGTTTTATGAAAGCTTCGAACGCACCGGGACTTGGGATCGTTCCTCGCTTTGAAGTACTCGGCCCCCGCGTTGTGGATGTCTCCTGATCAATATGATAAAGACGTGACAGAAGAAAACAGAGGCCGGAAGCGTTAGCGACGCGTTTTAACTCAACCAAGACCCTCATAGATAGGCTTGGTTTTTGACAAGAATGCGATTCGTCCCGTCCTTCGCTTACGCTTCAGGCTCTTGCTACCGCAGAGGTGCTTGGGATTTTATTAAACCGAGATAGCCCGTTGACTTAATTATGCAACCACTTTTCATCAACCACGTCGTCCTTCTGATCTTCACAGCGTTCCTTGGCAACCAAGCCTTCGGCGCACAGACGGCCGACATCAGCAACCCGAACATCGTTCTCATCCTTGCCGATGACCTCGGATATGGTGACGTGCATTGCTACAACGACCAATCGAAGGTTGCGACGCCGCACATAGACAGGCTTGCGCAAGAAGGGATTCGATTCACCGACGCTCATAGCCCCTGCACGGTGTGCACACCAACACGCTACAGCCTCATGACCGGGCAGATGGCTTTTCGAGTGCCCAACGGTGGCACTGTCTTCACCGGAGTCGGAGGGCCTTCGCTCATTGCGCCCGGGCGGCTAACTCTGCCGAACATGCTTCGCGCGAAGGGCTATTCGACGGCATGTGTCGGGAAGTGGCATGTCGGGATGACGTTCTTCGACAAGGATGGACAACCTGTCCACAGCAACGGCGTCGAAGCGGTACGGCGCGTCGATTTTTCACGTCGTATCGAGGGCGGTCCGGTCGATCATGGCTTTGAGCATTTTTTTGGCACTGCGTGTTGTCCGACCACGGATTGGCTTTACGCTTTCATTGAAAATGATCGAGTCCCAGTGCCGCCAACGGATTTGCTCGATAGGTCGAAACTTCCCAAGCATCCTTACAGCAACGACTGTCGTACTGGTCTTATCGCGCCGGATTTTCCAATGGAGGAAGTGGACCTCGTCTTTCTCAAAAAGAGCTGCGAGTTCATCGAGCAACATGTTCGTGAGACGCCGAATAAGCCGTTCTTTCTGTTCCATTCGACACAGGCCGTGCATCTGCCGTCTTTCGCCGCCCCGCAGTTCCAAGGGAAATCCAAGGCCGGCCCTCACGGCGACTTCATTCATGAACTGGATTATGTGGTTGGTGAGTTGATGGCAACGCTCGAAAGGCATGGCGTGGCCGACAATACCTTGGTTATTTTCACGAGTGACAATGGCCCTGAGACGGCAAGTGTGATTCACATGCGGACGGACCAAAGTCACGACGGCGCGCGACCGTGGCGCGGTGTTAAACGCGACAGTTGGGAAGGGGGACATCGTGTCCCATTTCTTGCCCAATGGCGTAACAAGGTAAAACCAGGTCAGACCTGTGCGCAGCTTACTAGCCATACCGACGTGATGGCGACGGTCGCAGCGATCGTCGGCGCGGAGCTTCCGGACGACGCTGCGGAAGACAGCTTCAACATGCTGCCCGCATTGCTAAGCGAAGACAAATCACAGATTCGGCCTTATCTGCTTCAGCAGGCTTTTGCTGGCCAGCGAACTCTTTCTATTCGACGTGGCCTGTGGAAATATCTCGATCACACTGGATCCGGCGGCAATCGCTACGAGAACGATCCAGGATTGAAGCCATTCGCGCTCCCCGAGGCGGCTCCCGATGCGCCAGGCCAATTGTATAACCTCGAAACGGATCCCGGTGAAACGAAGAACCTCTATTTCGAACGTCCGGAACTGGTGAAGGAATTAAAAGATCTCCTCGATCAATCGAAGACCAACGGCCGGAGTCGCGCGAAGGCCATCAGCAGATGAGAATCTACCTAGTGCTTCGTCAAATAGGTAAACGTGGGTGCCACTGTTTATCTAAGTGAAAATGCACTAGCCGGTGCACGGACGTCTCGTCCGCACGAAAAGGAAATGCGAGCAAGAAACTCGAACCAATGAATACCTCATTGAATTTCCATTCCATTGATTGAAAGTACTTTATGCAGCCAACCAGTCTAACCGTATACGCATCCGCCTCGGTAATGTTTG
>JANPLJ010000425.1:0-1026 GCA_031426475.1 Pirellulaceae bacterium
GCAACCTCAGAAGCTCGTAAGTGTAATGGAGCCAATCCGTCCAGGGGGAAACAGATGCTGTAAATGCGATAATACCAGCAATTTCCATGGGTTCAACAACCCTCTACATCGCATGTCGATATATGCCAAAGAAGAAAAACTGTGGTTTGCCAGAGGGTGTTGTGTGCTCGTAAAGGTACGAAATCCCTAGTCGAGTACGTTGGTGCCGTACCAAACTAATTCACTGAAACGATCCACCGCTTGATTCGAAGTCCAGGCGATACCGCGCAGCAGCAAGATTCGAAAGAGCGGGTCATCGAAGGTTGTTGAATAGTGTCCAGGGATCGAGACGAAGACACGGCCGCGATTTCGTTCCAGTATCCAAAACTGCGGATGGAGCTCGCCTTCTTCGCTCGCCGTCCCAAGTACGCGAATCTTCTTCGGATCGCCATGCAGGTTCCAATAGCTTTCATCGTGTAACAACAGCTTGTCAAAGCCCAGCGTAATGGCGTGAGCGTCCGTCGCGTTGAACAATAATTCAACATCTCCATGTCGATACTTAGTCGTCGCCGAGTGAGAGGCAAGGCCGATATGCTCGGCAAAGGATGGTGCATCTTTTCCGGCTTCCACCGCCCAGTGGACCAATACCAAGCCACCTCCTTTAGCCAAATGACGGTCGATAGAGGCTGCCCTCTCGGGAGTCCACCGCCCTTTTTGAAAGAATACCACGGTATTGGCAGCTTCCCATTGTTCGTCTTTAGGCCAGTCCATCGCCGTGTCAATCGTTACCCCATCGGCAGCGGCCATCAGATGACTCCACATCCGAAGCCACGCCGGATAATCATGTTCGCCGGGACCATGGTCTTTCTTACCGGCCACCAACAGAATATTCAACGGCTTTAGCGCAGCCGTTTCGGAACCGACTTGCATCGTTTCCTTTTCGGATTGCTTGGCCGTTCCAAGAATCGATTCGATTTCGCCTCTTCGGCGTATCGGCGTTTTAAATGCTTTGACATCCGTCGGCATGTGTGGTGGCTGAAGCAAGAG
>JANPLJ010000426.1:0-3324 GCA_031426475.1 Pirellulaceae bacterium
GCAAGAAATCCATCGGGAGGGGCAAGCGGCAGGGCGAACTCGATTTCTACTGGTCGCATCGATTCCGCCATTACTAAGCGAATACACGTGTTGTAGATATTGAAATTGATCGCCGCATCGCCAGGTGCCCATGGCAACGACAATGGCGAGGGCGGGTTCTGAGCCGTGATGGAACGAACTGGATTCGTTGCTGTAATTGGCAACACAGTGTTGATTCCCAATCCATCCGTACGAGACGATAGCCGTTCCAATATTACGGAAACCGGTCGCCCGCGCGCAATCGCTCGTGCTCGCGCGGTATCCAAAAATGCTTTGACTTCTAAAGCCGCCACACTCGTCTTGCGTTCGACGATCACATTCTTGAAAGCTGGCAACGTCGCGGCTGCCAAGACGCTAACAATCACCAACGTGACCAAAAGCTCGATCAACGTAAAGCCGCTCGAGGTTGGTTTCGTTCTCGTCGAGGTTTCGATATTCGGTTCAGGAATCCCGTGCATCGATTGGCAAAAGTCGGTTCGATGAAGAGTACCAGCGTTCTCCCCCTCACCCCCCGCCCCCCTCTCCCCGAAGACGGGGAGAGGGGGAGGAATAATCTTGGGAGGATCGCTTTCGCGATGTCGCGTCGCGTTTCCATTGCGGACAGAACCCTCTGATACATTTGCTCCCCTCTCCCCGAAGACGGGGAGAGGGGGAGGAAAATTCTTCGGCGCATCGCTTTTGCGATGTCTCGTCGCGTCTTCGTCGCGGACAGAACCCTCTGATACACTTGCTCCCCTCTCCCCGTCTTCGGGGAGAGGGGCTGGGGGTGAGGGGCTAGCGAGTTCGCGGAGCTTCCCATCAATGATCTTCATGACAGTCTCCGAGTCGTTCTCGATCTGTTGGTTTGTAAATCTCAGCGTTGTAATCCCGTGACGTTTCATCCATGCATCTCGAATCGCATCGCGGGCTTGGCCCGCTTCGGTGAAATGATCCTTGCCATCGCATTCGATGTCGAGCTTCACTTCCGCATAATAAAAATCGCACGTATAAGGCCCCAACGGATGCTCACGTCGAAACTTCATCTTGCATCGCTGGCGATCACGAACGATCTGCCACATCATGAATTCTCCAGACGTGGCACTTTGACGTCGATGACGTGCGAACTCGATTGGGTTGTCCAGGTTTCTCATGATCGAACTCCTCGCTTGCCATCACGACATTGCGAAGCGATTCCAGCTCGATCGCCCCTCACCCCCAGCCCCTCTCCCCGAAGACGGGGAGAGGGGAGCGAGGACGTTTTGAGCGAACGTGCAAATGAGATCGCGCGTATCATGGTGTCGCTCCGCTCTCGTCGAGGTTGCTGACGTTGTCTTGCGAATGTTTCAAGTATCGAGCATCGGTATTGGGATGCGGAATGAACGGGTGTGCTAAGGTCGTCGGCAGAAGAGGAGTTGGATTTGTATTCAAGTAAACCCCGATAGGATCGTGAATAATGTCGATGGACGAATTTAAGAGCGCGCCTCGCCGGGGATCGGGTCCTCCGGCCACGAGGGGATAGTCTCTCGGGCAATAAGGATCTGGCCAATTAAACATTCCAAACATCCAATACGCTGGCCGCTTAAATGACGTCGTTCCGAGCATTACGGTCGACGGCGAAAACAAAGGGGCAGCAATACCTTGAGTTGGACTTGTAGGGCCCGCGGGTTGACTGGGTGGAACAACGGTATGGAATCGAATTCCAAACCGTCCATCCGGTCCGGCGGAAATTACCATCGGACGGAGTCCGTCTCCAGGTGCGAAAGGATACAAACCCGAGTTTGCTGGTAGCTCGTTAGCCAAATCAAATCCAACATCTGCAAAGGTCGGATCGAACGGATCGGTACTCGTTGATCCCGTCGGATTCAACGGGTCTGGATTCATCGGAGTTACTGTATTCGCGCCTGCAGGCCAACGAATCCAACGAATTGGATTGCCCCACGCATCCAGAAACTCTTTCAATCCGTCTTCGTCTCGGTCGCCGATCTCGGAAGCAGCGAATGCTTCGATAGCAGGCGATCCGTCAACAAACGAATCTTCGACTATTAAGTACAGTAATTCTTCATTCGAAAAAGTATCCGCCCAGCGAGCCGCTCCACCTGCAATTGTGTTGACTCGACCGGCTGTATTCAAGCTTTGATCTGCCTGCCATACCTTTTGAACGATACGCTGGAACGCAAACGGTGTTTCGAGTCGCATCAATAGAGGTACTGGAGAGCCTGGGTTCACCGCATAGCCTGTCACCAGTAAAGTCGAGTAGAGCAGCGGCCGTGTCGAAGACGGCAAAGCGAGAGGATACGGATTGAATGAAGGCAAAGGAGTTGGAGTGGGTGGGCCTGCTGTTGGACGGGGATAAACACTCGCAAAAATATCTCCAACGCAATCAGGCATCTCCATTCGCATCAAATCACGCGTCGCAGCCAATCGAACTCGCTCGCGAAGTAATCCAATAGGAGCGGCAGGGGCAGGGCCCATACGAAAGACGCGAGTCGGGGACGCGACCGCCACTCGATTCTCAATTGGGAAGTCACCGCGAAGATTCGTTGCCACCGGCGTTGGCTCCTGAAACTTCAAAGGCTTCGTCAAATATTCATCGAATTTCTCGTTGAGTACGGCATCGATCTTGGCGATCGTGCCTCGCGTTTTCGCAGCGAGTGTATCTTGCTGTGCTCCGCGCAAGGCACCCATGACTAACGCGCTCAAGATGCCGATGATGACCAAGACCACCAATAGTTCGACTAACGTGAAAGCTTGGCAAGGATCGCTTCGATTGGAACGCGTGTTAGCAGCTCGGCCCCTCGGCCTGGCCTGACGAAAATGTTGACAACTAGACAATTCAGGTGTGTTGACGAGCTGCGACGTGACACGAATATCTCCTCCCTCGCCCCCGGCTTTGCGGGGGAGAGGGCCGGGGTGAGGGGGCCGAGTTTCCAGGCGATACTGCCCCTCACCCCCCAACCCCCTCTCCCCGAAGACGGGGAGAGGGGGAGAAAGATTTTCGCATTGAACCTTTACGATGTTGCTCAACATTTTCATTTTACACTTCGCTACGGTTGACCTTGCTGAAACGTCGCGGCGCTAAAGTTGGCGCAATTGTCGATCGTGTAAGTCGATTGTTTGTAGGCTCGCTGATACGCAGCTCCGGTACGTGCGGGAGTCGACTGCAGCACGCCAAGGACCCACTTCTTGACTTCGTACGTTCCGTTGTTTCCAAGATAGGAATCGCCACTTGGAAACTTCCAAGTGGAATTGGGAAGATCGGCCGGCACGATGTCGGCGACCAAGCGTCCGCCAAAAAAGCCGTCGATG
>JANPLJ010000427.1:0-1646 GCA_031426475.1 Pirellulaceae bacterium
CAACGGCTCACGCTGAAGACCGACATCCAATCGCTTGAACAGCAAACGTTCGCCCGCAACACGACTGCCGCACCGACTCACGATCTGGATTCCCTGGCGCGTCGGTGGCTTCAAGCGGCGCAACATCACCTATGATTTCCACTCATCAACGAGTTCTTGATAAATGACTGTATTAAAACCTTCCCTGATCCGAGACATCCGCGCTCGCGTCGCCAACGTGGTGGTTGGTCAAGACATCGTTGTCGAGCGAATCTTAATCGCGCTTTTAACGGGTGGTCACCTGCTGCTGGAAGGAGTCCCCGGACTCGCCAAGACGCTGCTGGTCAATGCCATGGCGAAGACGATCGGCATCGGCTTCGGCCGCGTGCAGTTTACGATCGACATGCTGCCATCCGACGTGCTCGGATCGGAAATCCTCGACCAGGAGACGCATCAATTCCGCATTCACAAAGGGCCGGTCTTTACGAACTTGCTACTGGCCGACGAGATCAATCGCGCCGCTCCGAAAGTCCAAGGCTGTTTGCTTGAAGCAATGCAGGAACGCAAAGTGACGCTGGGCGGCAAGACTTTTTTGTTGCCGGCCCCATTCCTAGTGATCGCGACACAAAACCCAATTGAACAAGCCGGTACCTTCGAGCTTCCGGAAGCCCAGCTCGACCGCTTCATGCTCTGCCATCGGCTGCATTACCCGACGGCCGACGAAGAGAAAGATATCTATCGCCGCCAATTGAATATGGGCATGCGACGCCAGGATGACGGCGGCGCAGTTCCAAAGAGCGCTTTCGACATGATCGAAGGCGAGCCAGTCTGTGGCGTCAACGATCTCGTCGAGATGATGGAGCAAGTCCAAACCATTCACGTAAGCGAAGCTTTTACAGAACACGTCTTGCGCATGGTCCGCCGCACGCGCGAGCACCCGGCTCTCGAAGTCGGATGCAGTCCTCGCGCTGGCTTGGCCCTCGTACAAGCCGCGCGAGCACGAGCGTTCCTGCACGAACGCGATTACGTTGTTCCTGAAGACTTGTTTTCCTTGGCCGAAGACATCGTGCTGCACCGCATTCGCATGACCTACGAATCCGTCGCCCGCGGCGTTAGTTTGCGAGACGTGCTCGAAGAAATCATGCGCGAGGTTTGACCCATGCCGTACCAACTTCCACTCGCCACCACATCGCGCCGCCAGTTTGAGTTTGAGGTCAAGCACTTAGCCGATAGCTTGAACTTCGGCGGCGATCCGTCGCGGTTCTTGGGTTCGGGGTTGGAATACGCACAATCGCGACCCTACGAACCGGGCGATCCGGTGAAGGCTATCGACTGGCGCGTGACCGCTCGCACCGGCAAACCATACATCAAGGAGTACGAGGCGACTCGGCAAGTCCCGATTTACTTGCTTGTCGACACCTCCGCGTCGATGTGCGTCAGCTCGCAACCGCGCAGTAAGTACGAATGGGCCGTGCGACTGGCCGCCGGGCTGGCGCGTGCCGCTCAAGAAAGGATGAGTCCGGTAGGTCTCTTGGCCGCTGGCGAAAGAGACTTACGAATTACTCCGACCCTGTCGACTAGCAGCGCGATGCAGTGGGCTCATCAGTTGCGATTCTATGACTTTAAAGAGCGAACTAGCTTGTCGTCACGACTGCGAACGCTGGCTG
>JANPLJ010000428.1:0-5377 GCA_031426475.1 Pirellulaceae bacterium
TACGCACGTCACCGGTTGCTTTGCTCCATGAGCATCGTGATACACCATCAGATCTTCGCGTGGCAGCCTCTTCGACGCGAAACGTTCTTCGGCAAGCGAAACATTTCGACAAAGCACCAGCCCCGAAACAAACGTCAGGACTATCCATCGTCGCTGTCTAACCAATAGGTCGTTCATCATATCGCTCGCTAATGGATTCGCAGAAATTCGTTATTGCCGTTGCAATAGCGATAATCTAAAATAGCTTTATGTCATCTGCAACCCGCTACCTTCCACACTACACAGTCGCCGACTACGTGCAATGGGAAGGCGACTGGGAGCTGTGGTTCGGCACGGCGGTTGCCATGAGTCCGTCTCCATTTGGACCCCATGAGCGGGCTGTGATCGAGTTTGTTGATCAGATGAGAGGTTCCATCAAACTTCATCCTTGCGATTGTCGTGTTTACGCGGGACTGGATTGGATTGTCGGCGAGGATACCGTTGTTCGGCCGGACGTGATGCTGGTATGTGGCGACCAGCCCGATCGTTATCTTGAACGACCTCCCTGTCTTATCATTGAAGTCGTAAGTTCATCGACGGAACTTAAAGACCGAAAGGAAAAGAGAGCACTTTACGAAGAGCAAGGCGTCGAGGTTTACTTGATTGCCGACCCAGATTCGAAGTCGATCGCGTGGTTCGGATTGAACGCAGATCTTACCTATCACGATTTTACTTCGAACATCGGCAAGAACGGCGAATTTTGTGTTCGACTGAGTAATGGATGCGAATTTTCATTCAATCGTGTCAAAGCGTTCTCATGACACAACGGATGCAGGCAAAGCCTAGTGCTTTATCAATTAGGTAAACGTGGGTACCACTGGCTTTGCCAGTGTTGAACTGATCGCATCCTTTGCGGCTACAACACTGGCATAGCCAGTGGCACCCAATCCCTGTTTATCTAAGTGACAATGCACTAAAAAGCTTTTCGAGTTACTGCACGCGGTGCAAACCACGGATAGACGCATGGGATAACTAGCGATGTCAGGAGTGTCGACGTGATGAGGCCTCCGATAACAACTGTTGCTAAGGGTCGCTGCATTTCTGCGCCGTCGCTGGTCGACAAAGCCATCGGGAGAAAACCAAGACTGGCAACCATCGCGGTCATGAGCACGGGCCTCAAACGCGTCATGGCAGTTTCGAAACTGATATCCGACAACGGCACACCGGATTCTCGCAAGTTTTCAGCGGCGCTGACCCATACCAGTCCATTTAGCACGGCAACTCCGAACAAGGCGATGAAACCTACGCCGGCCGAGATACTAAAGGGCATCGATCGCAGATAGAGCGAGATTACTCCGCCAGAGGCTGCGATCGGAACGGCTAAAAATATCAAGAACGCCAATCGCATTGATCCGAGACTGGTATGGAGCAAGAGCAGTACAACGGTCAAGACAATCGGAGTGATCAAGGCGAGTCGTAAACTGGCGGACTGAAGATTCTCGAAATCGCCACCCCAGCGAATTTCGTAGCCTGAAGTCAAAGGGACTTTGCTTTCGACGGTCCGTTGTGCTTCTGCGACGAACGACGCCACATCTCGACCTCGAACATTGGCGGAAACAAACGTTCGACGACGATTCGCTTCGTGTTCGATCGACGGTGGTGTCTCTTCGAGACGAATATCGGCGAGCTCCTTGAGTGGAATCGCATTTCCTGACGCATCCGATACAGGAAGTTGCTCCAGCAAGGTCAGGTTCTCTCGCCAGAGAACTGGAATGCGCACCATCAGCGGGTACGTCGCCCGGCCTTCATAGATTTGTCCTACTTGATGACCACCGATCGAGGAGACCACGTTGAGGACTGTTTGGGCATCGACTCCATATCGAGCGAGACTGTCGGGTTTCGCATGGATCGTCAATGTCGAAAGATTGGCTTGATAATCGGCTTTGACATCGACAGCGCCAGGAATCTGACGCAGGACCCCTTCGATGGCTTTACCTTTCTTTGCGAGAACATCAAGATCATCGCCATACAGGAGCACCGCCACGTCGGCTTTTACTCCGGCCACGAGTTCGTCAACTCGCATTTCAATCGGCTGCGTAAACGCAAACGAGGTGCCTGGCACATTTGCATTGAGCAACTTCGACATTTCTTCGACCAACGCATCGCGAGTCTTGTGATTTGGCCAATCGTGTATCGGTTTTAGCAATACCCAAATATCCGTTTGCTGGACTCCCATGACATCGTTCGCAATTTCAGGACGACCCGTTTTGCAAAACACCGTGCTTACTTCTGGAAATTTCCCGAGAAGCTTTTCAATTTGATCCGACATGCCGATTGAGTCTTCCAACGTTGCACTTGGCAAGCGGTTTGCTTCGATCAAGATGTCGCCTTCTTCCAAACGCGGCATGAACTCCGCTCCCAAATTCATTGCAATCGGAATACTCACAGCAAAAACGGTGAGGGCAGCAACGATGGTCACGATAGGATGCGCAATGGATTGCCCAACGAGAGGCCTGTAAATTCGTTTCATCAGTCGGACAAGAAAGACCTCCTTTTCTTCCATTCTTTTAGGAAGCACCAACGAGGCGATGGCGGGCATGAACGTCAGGGAAAGAATCAATGAACCAATGAGTGCAAATAGAACGGTCAAGGCCATCGGACGAAACAGCTTGCCTTCGGTTCCTTCCAAGAGCAAAATCGGTATGAATACGGTCGCGATAATCAATTCGCCGAACATCGTGGGCTTCCGAACCTCAATCGCCGCATCTCGAATCACCTGTTGATGCGACGTGTTGCCATTGTCATGCGAGAGCTTTCGCATGCAGTTTTCGATCATGATCACGGAACTATCGACGATCAATCCGAAGTCGATCGCGCCAAGACTCATCAAACTCGCTGTAATTCCAGTGTAAGCCATGACGTTCGTTGCAAACAACATCGACAGCGGAATTGCGAGTGCAACAATGATTCCGGCACGAAGGCTTCCTAACATCAAAAGCAAAACAACGATGACCAGAATTCCCCCTTCGGTCAAATTCGTGAGCACCGTCTTCAGCGTTCGTCCGATCAAGGACGCTCGATCGTAGGTGATCTCAAGCTGAACTCCTTCAGGCATTGTCTTTTGAATTTCGGCCAATCTTATCTTGCTGGCGCTGACCACATCTCGGGAATTCTGGCCGATCAACATCATGACCATCCCAGTGACGACCTCACCGCGGCCGTCGCGTGTTGCCGCTCCCTGTCGGGTCATGGGAGCGATACTCACCGAGGCGATGTCGCGTATTAAAATAGGGTTCGTGCCTACTTCGTGGCGTACAACGACGGATTCGATGTCTTCGATGCTCGTCAGAAGCGACACTCCGCGAATAAATCGTTGCTCGCCGTTGTGAACAACGTAGCCGCCACCGGCCGTCGCATTGTTGTTCTGAAGCCGACTGAATAGTAGTTCCATCGAAATTCCATAGCCGGTCATTCGATCGGGATCCGGTTGGACCTCAAAAGTCTTATAGAATCCGCCATGCGTGTTGATATCGACAACCCCCGATACTTCGCGAAGCCGCGGCGCGATATCCCATTCCAACATCGTCCGCAATGCCATCGGCGTGTGTCGATCGCTCCTTACCTCAAACTGAAGGATCTCACCGAGCGCCGTCGCCAATGGACCCATACTCGGTTTCTCGTAGCCGGCTGGGATTTTGCTGGCTGCGTCCGGTAACTTTTCCGATACCAATTGCCGCGCACGATAGATATCCGATCCTTCCTTGAAGACGATCGTTACGACGGAGATTCCAAATCGCGAGATACTTCGCAGCTCTTCGACGTCGGGAAGCCCACCCATGACCTTTTCGACGGGAAACGTGATATAACGTTCGACTTCAATCGGTGACAGCGAGCCAGCCGAGGTTACGACCTGCACTTGGACGTTTGTCATGTCGGGGACAGCGTCGATCGGCAAATGGATCGCTGAATAAAGTCCGGCTCCCGCCATCAGCAAGGTCAATACAATGACTAGCCCGCGGTTCGAGAGTGAAAGTTCGATAATCTTCGTCAGCATGTCGTATGCATTCTCTGGAAGCCGATCACTCCGATTCCCCTTCCAGAAGAAGTTCCGACTTCAGCAAGAACGCCCCGTTGTCGACCACGTTTTGTCCTTGCGAAAGCCCTTCGGTAACTTCAACCCAATCATGGGATGTCAGGCCTGTCACGATATCGGTTCGTTTAAAAACTCCGTCCGTGAGTTGAACGAAGACAAACTTTCGATTGTCGTGTTGGACGATCGAATCGGGCTTGATCGCCAATACCTTTCGTGGCTCGCCGACCGGGATCGACACTCGGACGAACATGCCAGGCCTCAACCACCCTTCGCGATTCTCGATGGTTGCAATCATCGGAATCGAGTTGGTTTCTTTCGTCACTTCGCGGCCAACATAATGGACGAGTGCCTGAAGCTGACGATTCTCCAAAGCGGGTACGGTCACGACGAGTACGGTACCTTCTTTCACGAGAACCGCCTGCCAATCGGTTTCGCGAACGTCGGCCGAAACATAGAGTGACTCGGTATCTGCAAGCACCATCAGTGAATCTCCTTTGCTGATGCGTTCGTTCTGAGATCGCATTCTGTTTTCAACCGTGCCTGCAAAGGGAGCTTGGATTTCCAATCGAGAAAGAGCATCTATCGTATCGACTTGATCGACTTGTTCGGTATGGCCAAGCACTGCCTCCAACGTCTGTTGGGCTAGGTTACACTGGCGCTGAGCGTCGTCAACATCCGCTTCGGCTTGGAGGTTAGATTGTTTCGATGCAAAGGCCGTCTGGTCTCGGATCGTACGGAACGCGGCGATCGCGATCGCGAGTTCCGACTCACGCTCTCGAATCGTGCGTCCCGAAATTGCCCCCGTGTCTCCGAGTCCTTTCCCCTTGTCGATCAGCGACTGGACCAATTTCAGTTGAGAGTACGCCGAAAGCAGCTCCTGACGCGAGTTTCCGAGTGGTCGATTCGCAAAGGCTTCCTCGATTTCGGGTCCGCTTTTTCCTTTATCGAGTTGATCGAAAAAATCATAAAGGTTCTTCGATAGCTCGCGTTCTCGACTCAGTTTCTGCTGAACGATTCGCAGTACTTCCTGACGTCGCAGGACTTCCGCACGAGCTTGCCCAATTTCGGGACTCTTGATCGCAGCCATCAATTGTCCCTTTTCGACCTTGTCTCCTGGCTTGACCAGCATTTCTGAAAGCATCCCTTCGATCGGGGCCTTCACGTCAATATGCCAAGACTCGTCATATTGGACTCGTCCAGGGACTTCATGTCGATGTTGTACCAGCCGTTGCTCGATCGGTTCACAATGAAATTGTCCCGTCGCGAGCTTACCCTCAGGCAGTCGCAAGATACCCGTCTCATCCG
>JANPLJ010000429.1:0-4842 GCA_031426475.1 Pirellulaceae bacterium
GAAGCTGCAGCAACGCAAGCAGTAACGATGCACACCTCAAAATCGCAATCTGCACCATCGAGCTCGTTGGCTGTATCCTTGCCGAGCGTTCAGACACCTACCCAGCCTTTGCTTTCCAGTACGACGCAAGTACCGCCGACCTTACCGTTGGCATCTTCGCCATCGCTGCCTTCCACAGGCTCAACGCGTTCGAACTCGCTCGTAGTACAGGATCCGACTCCCGATTTTCCTGCAAGCAAGCTTGCAAAGAATTCGGCGTCGGAAGCCCATCTATCGTCGTCAACAAACGATCTTGGCGAGGCAAAATCACTCGTCAACAACCGTGTATCCGATCGACCTGAAGCGTTCCGCCAATCGACTCGCGAAGCGCCACGGTTCGAGCCTACTGTCGTGGCGATCCCCGTGTCGACGCAGTCGATCGCGAGCGATCAGAATGATCGAGGTTCGGCGGGACAACGTTCCCGCGTCGCGGACGATAACAGCGATCTGGTCAGTCACAGTATAGCAAACACAAATGTCGATTTGATGTATCGCGATGTGCACAACATCCGAACATCTGGGGATGTCGAGCGAGTAGTTGTCGAGGACGAGTCCGTTTGTAAGGCGATGGTATCAGATTCCAATGGAATCATGCTGCTTGGAATCGGACAAGGCAAAACAAAGATCCAGATTTGGTTGGCTTCTGACAATCCAACGACACCTCGCCTGCAGACGATTGATGTAAATGTACGAGAAGCATGGGAAGCAAAGTCGTCCCAAGGTGTTTCGTCGTTTGCCGAAGCCACGCAATCGATTGCAGAACTATACCCAACGGCCAGAATTGCTCTCCGTTCCAATGAAAATGGTTCGCTCACGATTTTTGGACGAACTGATACAGACGAACAGGCCAAACAGATTGCATCGCTTGTTCGAAGAATGTTCCTCGTACCAGTGCAAGATCGTATCGCGACCGCAACACCGAAATGATCGCGAACGAAAGAACAGATTTCGAAGTTAGTGGATAACCCGGGAAATCAGATAGTAAACCGTCAACAGTATTCAGGCCACAAACCTGCGAATTACACAGCTAAGTATCCAATGCTCAAGGATTAGGGAGCGGCAAACATGCGTCACTCGACAAACAATGGATTAATAGGCTCCGGGACACTCCGTCACGGGTTTCTCGACCGGCCAGGCTTACAAGCCTTGTTGTCTTCGCTGTTGACGGGTTGTCTGTCAGGAATCCTTGGGCAGAATGCGAATGCCCAGACACCCGCTGCCCCCGTTCACTCAGTACTCAAAGATACGGCGTATCAGAATTCTGATTTCGCAGTAGCTCAGAAGCCGTACAAGGACAAGTCCTATACGACGCTGGCTTCGGGAGTAAGTGGCGTGACGAGTCCCGTTTCCAATGGAGGCATCCACCTCGGAGCGTCCGACGAAGGGACTATCATCAGCATGACGGAAGGAGAAGATCGCGTGATTGGTCAAGTGCCTGCTGGGAATATGATTTCCACGAGCATGAATCAATACGAAAGTCCCGAATACTCTCAAGTGCCAAGCTCGTATGCGGGTGGCGGATCGTACAGCGGATATGCGTCGCAAAGCGGTTCGATGGGAAATCCATGCTGCCCCCAAAATTGCCACTCATACTATGTTGGCTACGAATCGCTTTTCTTTCGACGAAAGACGGACGAGTCGTTCACATTGTCTCGAGGTCGATTCTTAGACACCTTCGACTACGAGTTCGGAAACCGGATAACTCTCGGCCAGATGCTTGATTGTACCGATGGCGTTGAATTCGTTTACACCGGTGCCCTAAAATGGGATCGTGCAAGAATCGACCAATCAAATTCGGGGGCGCTTGACAGTATACTGACAGGCGACGCCGGCTATACTGCGGCGCAAGTCGACACGTTTAATGGTGCCCGACGTCATATTCAAATTGAACAGAGTAAACTGCAAAGCTACGAAGCGAACCGCCGTTGGTTTGCCGAGGATGTGATGAGTACGCTCATCGGCCTTCGAGCTGTGCAGTTGGACGAGTCCTTTCTGTTCGATTCCGTTGACCTAGATTTGGGTGCTGGTTTCTATCGAAAGAGCACTCGTAACTACCTCGTTGGAGCTCAAATCGGCACGGATGTTTATCGTCCCATCGGCCAGCGTCTATCGATCGGGTCGAGAACGAGAGCAGGCTTGTTTGCGAACTTCACGAAAGGCGAAACAATTCTTGCAAATCGAGGCACATTCGTACTCTTTGCACGCGACAAAGATATCAATGCGGCGGGACTTGTTACCTACAGCGGCACTGCTCGCTATCGGATCTGCCGCAATCTCGTAGCAATCGGCGGGTATGAAGCTTGGATTCTAAGTCGTGTTTCAACCGTCTCGGATCAAACCTACACGCCGGTCACCCCCAATTCTGGTCTCAACTACCGATCCAAGGACACCCTGTTCTTCCATGGTGCGACTGGCGGAATTGAACTCACGTGGTGATCTAGGAGGCTCTCCCGCTTGCCCATCGATCAAAAACAGGACGAAACGGGAGGACTAGGCGGACTAGGCTCCTGCCGAGTCAATCGTCGCAAATCGCATGAGATCCAAACGTGGCTCCGCAGGAGCGTCGCCCTGCCGATTGTGTTTCAGTGCCAGTTTGATACCTACGGGCGTCGTTCGAAAGCGGGAAAGCCTCCTAGCGCGAACGGGGTACGTCTGATATAATCTCGCCATGATGCAGTGGCGAGATTTTCATGGGCATTCAAAACAAAAAGTATGGTTTGAGCAGGCGATTTCGCAGAATCGCCTCGCCAGTACTTTTCTTATGGTAGGTCCCGAAGGTTGCGGTAAGCGAACTTTCGCGCGTTTACTATCCAAAGCCTTGCTCTGTCCGAATCGCGAGGTTGGTTCGGTCGAACCTTGCCAGCGTTGCGAGTCATGTGTCCAGGTTGACGCTGACTCGCATCCGGATCTGCTGCAAGTCAGCAAGCCGCCCGAAGCCTCGAGTCTCTCGATTGAACTGCTTGTCGGGTCGCGAGAAAACCGGCTTCGCGAAGGTTTGTGCTACCAGCTGCACATGAAACCATTCCATGGACAACGCCGAATCGCAATCGTCGACGACGCCGACACGATTCTCGTCGAAGCAGCCAACAGTATGCTGAAAACCCTCGAAGAGCCACCGTCGGGAGCGGTTATCTTTTTGATCGGCTCCAACGAACAACGGCAGCTTTCCACCATCCGTTCGCGATCGCAGATCGTGCGCTTTCAAGGGCTCACGAATGATGCGGTTGCGACATTGCTATTGCGACACGAATGGGTCATGGATCCCCAGAAAGCTGCATCGATTGCTCGGCTTGCCGGAGGCTCACTGGTCAAGGCACGGGCGCTGCTCGACGACGATTTTCTCGCCTATCGATCCGAAATCCACTCCCGGCTACAACAGCCATCGATCGATCTGGTCGGTTTGTCCAAGTCGGTGCTGGCAAATGTCCAAAGCGTCGGAGATGAAGGTGCGTTCAGACGAGCGAGAATGAAAGCGATTATCGAATTCGCAATCGAATTCTACCGATCGATGCTCTTGCCGGATGCAAGTTCAACCGCGGCGACCGGCGCGTCAAGACATCTATCCATTGCAACCGCAAATCTCGCGCTAAGGCGTTGTATCGATGCGCAGAGCGAAATCGACCGCAACGTTACCCCGGCTGCACTTTTAGAGTCGTGGTCCGCTGAGCTGGCCGAGATTTGCCGCGCATCATGAGCCACCAGCGCATCGATCCATAAGCCGCCAATCCCGAAACCGCTCCGATGCTATCCGCGATCCAGTCGAAGACATCCGCCGTTCTACCGACGGGAATCTGAAGGCACTCATCGACGACACCATAGCTGATCGATATAAATGCCGCTAGCAAAATGTTGAGTATCGGATGATTCGGAATGGTCGGAAGCGACCAAGCCAAAAGAAAAGCCAGCCCTGCATACGCCAGAAAGTGAAAGACTTTGTCGATATGCTGAACGTGAAGAGACGGAGGTTTCGGAATATGCGTTGCGATGAATAGCATGCACCAATATGCTGTTAACAGCAGAGTGGCTAATCGAAATCCGCGGATCGTCATCTGTATCATGGACTCGGCTCAGCTTCTAGTTCGTCGAACAATCACTAAGATCTTCTTGCAGCACACAACATCGAAAATTCATTGCAATCACTTGAAGTATCGACTCGCCATTGCGGTGACCATTCGTAAGACAATCGCTTTTCGCAAGAAATGTATAGCATCCAAAGACGAGGCGCGGCAGGATGAATCGGCGGGAATCTTGTTAAATCTAGCCTTAATGGAGCTAATCCCAGCCTAATTCCACCAAGCCAACGTGGCCTTTGCCATTCATAGGGACCTTGAATGTCGTTAACGAGGGAATAAACGACCCTAGGAGCTCCTGGAAATTCTTAGGAAGAAATGGTCCCTCTCGCTGAAAATATTGCTTGTGGCACGATTCTAAAATCGCTACCTCCTGTTTTTAACGCAGTCCTGGGAAGTCTGGCCAGCGATTCTGACCGTAGCTTCTTCTCTACGAATTACTTGGACGCGAAATGCAATTATACCAAGCAACCGAACTGTGCCAGCGGCTGAACCTTGATGCCGTAGCCCGCGTCCTGAACTTCGCGAAATTCGAATTCTCGGCGGTCAATTCAGCTGCTCCTTAAGTCCCGAATGGTCAAAAGTCCACGTCGCCGCGACCGACTTCAGTCTCCTTCGCTGCTCCGGTGTGCGCCGACCGACGCGTCGAAAACTCGTCCCTTCGGAAGCTTCGGTATATCTGCCTGGGCTTATCGTTCCGTCATGCCCATTTAGGACCAACTTCCATTTGGCG
>JANPLJ010000430.1:0-2561 GCA_031426475.1 Pirellulaceae bacterium
CCGTATTGGATCTTGCTAAAGATCCCAAATCGGCAGGATCTTTAGCGAGATCCACTACCCAAGAACCAAGCCTTGAAGACGCACTAGACAGGATGCATCAGCCTTTAAATTCAGAGATTAGCTGGCTATTCAATGATGTCCATTTTCGATGGCTTACTATATTCTAAACTGTTGAACCTTGAAAAAGTAAGCGATGGGTTATGCGCTGCGCTGCTGCTAAATCTAGCTGGCTTCATTGCTGTGGTAACGTGTTTTGTGGCGAATCTCTCAGCGGACGTAGAACCTCGTGCCGACTACCGGACCGCCTTCTCGGATTTACCAGCAATCGAATTGCCTTGCGTTCCTCAGTCGAGGACGATCAATGCCTGGGATACGGCAAACGCAGAAGCGGTCAGCGTGCGATTTGCGAGAGATCAGGATGGTAAAGCGTGGTTGGTGATCAGCAACGATTATCCGTGGACCGAATCTTTCGAGCTCCAATGGAATGGACTTGTTCCGGAAATCGTTCGTCCGTTGGAAGATTCGCCATCCATCGCGATTGAAATCCAATCGGGACTAGGGACGAACCTAACGAAATTGATGAGTTCGCGATGGCGATGCGATATCGCAGCTCATTCCCATGGCGGATGGGAGCTGAAAGCCAGCGAAGCATCGATCGCGCAATGGACTCATCGGGCGGGTTCGGTTGCAAGTGCGATGCTTGAGAGCGAGCTCGCAAAACTGAGTCAGTCGCTAACTCGGTTAACGCAGTTTCATCCGCTGGTCGATACGCCGGACCGCGGCGGATTTGAAACACCGGATGATAGCGCTGACGTACCTTCGGGGTGGCTTGCTTCCCTCAATCCAACGGTATCGTGGCAAGTCAGTTCCGACATCGCTCGAAATGGAAAGCGTTCCCTTCGCTACCGAACACAGCAAGCGAACGCGGCTGGCTGGATCCAAAGCCCGGCTTTTGCTTTGCCAGATGGCGGGAAAGTCGCAGCCGAGGCGTGGATTCAATTGGATCCTGCTATGCCCAGACCGAAGATCGTCGCAACGACAACGCTTTTGAGACCCGACGGTAGCCGTCAAGACTGGAAACAGACCTATTCGCAGAACTACGGCTACAACAAGAACGTAGATTGGCACCGGATCGATTTTCCAACTCTCAATTCGGGTTCGCTCGGAACGAAAGTGGATGAGCATTGCCGCGTTCGTTTGGCCTTGGATATCGAAGGCACTGGGCAACTCTTTATCGATGATATGTGCGCTAGTCGGATTTTCCTTGACGAGGAAGAGCGACGCAAGCTTCGAAGCCAACTGTTTGTCGCTCAACGAGAATTGACTCAAAATCGCCTCGAAGCCGCGTGGCAGCTCACCCAATCGAGAGTTTCTCGATACGTACTCGAAAATGCGGATGAGGACATCGACGAAACAACGGTCGAATCGGCAAGTATCGCCGCGTTTGAGAAGCAGCCCACCCTTGAAGGTGGTGGGGTGATTCGAAAGGCGGAACGGCAGCCGTTCCGCCGCAAATTGCGTTAAATACTAGCGCCAGATTGAAATCTACCGGGGTGGAGTACGCTTCTGGAGTCAAGCGACGAGATCGCGTTGGAAGTCGGAAATGTTAGCTTTTTCCGATTTTGCGGGCCAGGAATGACGCGTTGCGAGCGCATTGGACGGTTCGTGGGTTCAAAAGGCTACGCGGGTTACGTAGACTGGGTAGAAGTTTCCAGCTGTTCACTTTCTTCGGCCCGCAATGGGCCGACGACCCAAAGCGAACGTACCTAAGGAAATCGAAGCCAATTTGGACTGCCCGGGCCGATCTCGATCGACGAATCTTGTGCCGCAAATCTCCTCAAAACTGCCACCAGCTCGAATCCGCGTCAGCCTTGCTCGGCTGATTGTGGGGATAGTTGCACTTTCCTTATTTATCTTCTGCGGCGGATTTTCTTTAGCCCAGGAAGAGACGAGCCCCCCAAAAACAAAAGGGCTTCGATTGAATATTCTCGATTCCCCAACATCGGTGCTTCAAGGCGACACAACGTTGCCTGATGCGCTCTATCTGCGCAATGAGAATGGTGAGCCGATTTTTATCCCGCACGTACGATATGCGGAATTCGAACGGTATTTAAAGGATCGGTCGGGCGTAGGGCAAGCTGAAGTACCGAATGCGATCATCGATTCGATCAATGTGACCGGAGTGATTCAAGAGGGGTTCGCAGAGCTTACAATCGCATGTTCAATGTCGGTGACCGAATCGACAACCGCTTTGGTTCGTCTGCCGTTGTCGATGAAGAACATGAACTGGGTTAGTTCGCCGAAGACCAGCGGCGGAAAGACGAACATGATCGTCGCTGGAAATAAGGATGAAGGTGTGACTTGGTGGGTTGCCCCGGACGGTTCAGAAAAGTACACGTTGAGTTTGGAGGCCGTTGTGAAAACGGAGCGATCATTCTCCGAGTCATCTGTGCGTTTAGAGTTGCCCGAGTCAGCGGTGCAGATCAAGCTTGAGGTACCAGGGCGAGATGTGAGCGTTCAATGGTTAGGTGCCTCTGGAGAAGTCTTTCAAACGGAGGTTC
>JANPLJ010000431.1:0-1841 GCA_031426475.1 Pirellulaceae bacterium
CCCAAACCGGTCCCACGTCCATCGCGTCTTCGTGTGAAGAACGGCTCAAAAAGATGTTCCATGACTTCGTCCGTCATGCCGCAACCATTGTCTTCGATCGATAGTCGTAGCCACGACGAATCCCCATCAAGGCGAATCTCGACAACACCATCGGACTTTTGCCCCCCTAACGAATCCAGAGCATTCGTTAGCAAATTAAGAACGACTTGTTTCATCTCTTGAGGGCTAGCCCACGCGATCGTATCCTGCGACGGAAAAAATGCGATCTTATGAGCGCGATATTGACCGAGATGCTTTACCATCGCGATGACGTCTTCAACGATCTCCGACATGTCGATCGTCTGCTTGCGTTCGGCTTGACCCAGCCGTGAGAAATCAAGAAGCCTTTCAGTGATTCCTTTGCAACGGAAGGCTTCCTCTTGGATTCGCCGCAAGTAGCTTCTCAGCGTATCAAGATCGAGACCTGCGGCCGGCTCATGATCTTCCGATTCGGTCGGATGCAAAATCTTGTGCAATCGAGTCTCCAGCGCCTCGGCACTCCAGGCGATCGATGCCAGAGGATTGTTGATCTCGTGTGCGACGCCTGCTGCCAGAAAACCAACGCTTGCCAGTTGCTCGTTTCGAATCACTTCGCGACTACGTTCTCGAACTTGATCGTTGAGATCTCGCTGAATCTTGAAGAATTCAGTGGTCGCCATGTTGATAACCGCTGCCAGCTCCGCCAACTCGTCTTGACTGTGCATCTCAATTCGATGGTCAAACTCGCCATTTGCAACGCGACGTGCACTGTTAAGCAATTTTTTGAAGGGATTAATGACGGATCGACGTGCAAATATCAGTACTCCAGCCAACAGAGCGAACGCAAATGTCGTCGAACATGTACTCAGTATGATCCACATCCGATACTGCGAACGTACCTCCAATCGAAACCTCGCCATTCGATCCTGCAGAAACGTCGGTAGATCATGCACCAATTTGTGAAGGTCATTCAGTTGCTCATTCAAGTGTTGCGTCCTGATGAGAATTGGAAACGGTTCCGTCATATCGGAAGCGGCGTACTTCGTTGAGATGTCATCGAGCAACCGCGTAATTTCGTTGACCATTTTCTGCTCTTTGGTCCGGTCTGCCAGGAAAGGGTCGTCATCGTCGGACGCACGCAGTTGTGACTGATATCGAGTCAGAATTTTCTTCACGCGAAAAAGCGTGTCGCGAAATCGAAAATCATTGGAGGCAATCGATCGGACGAGAATGCTCTCGGATCCGTTTGGCTCAGAATGGATGCCGCGAAAACTGTATCGCAATTCGTCGACAGCCTGTGTGAGTTCGGCCGTTATCGGAAGCTCGGCAGCCCGGTTGCTCACCGTCGTCGCAAGGTCTCGAAACGCATAAACGCCCCGAAAACTGCTGTATGAAAGCACGATTACGGCACTCGCTAAAACGAGCACGGCAATCAAAAGCTTTTTGCGGATAGTCTGCTTGGCAAACATAGGACGCTAAACTACTCGTCAACAGGGAAATGCCCCCGGTGCCCTTGGGGGTAACGAAACGTTTATCCTCTACTCAATTCATCGCCTCATGCGAATATGATTCTCGCGGTGAGGAATACCAACACTAAAACAAAACCAATGATGACTTGATATTCACGATGGTTTCGATAGAGATTTAAATTAAATGGAGCGACAACTTCGCTCTTGGATCGCAGGCTTGGAAAGAAAAATGGAACGCTCGCCGCATATTTCTGGAAGCCTTCGCCGAACAATTTGGAGAGATCCGCTGCCTCGGTTTGCATCACGGGAATGTAAATCGAGAAAAAGTAGACGATGAAAACAAGACCAATCCAC
>JANPLJ010000432.1:0-3904 GCA_031426475.1 Pirellulaceae bacterium
ATTGCAATGCTAACATTGGAGAGGCGTGCAGTAAATTGCACGGCTTTGTCTGGCATGAATTTGCCTTTGGAATGTGAGAACGATGAGTGACGAACGACTTTAGAATAGTCCGGCTGCATTCTCTATGCAATATTCTGCCAAGATTCGGCGGTCTGGGCAGTCTGGATGGTTTCGCTAAAAGGTACGATTAAGCGGAAATTTCTGTATTTTAGGTCGAATTCCTCAAGATCCCTTGACCGGCCTCGCCTTCCAGCGGTATTCCCTTGGATTCGAGCAAACGGAGCATCCACTCCGCGTCCTATTGATCGCCATGGTTTCCGCACAAGTCGGAAACTCGATGGACCGCTGCCCGGACCCGAAACAATGCCGCGACGCAAAAACCAATTTAAACTTTCTTCGATTTTGCTGGGCTGCGGCTATTGGTTCCTTTTCGTATTTAGCTTCAGCGAATCGAGTGCCCAGCAAGTTCGGTTTCCTCCCAATAATCTCGCTCCGAACTCGGGCAATCCGTGGAATCCGTCGACTTTCTCCGGAAATCCGGTCATTCCACCTGGCAATTCATCGCTGCCTTGGCCCGGCACGTCGGGGGGCGGATCGGCGTATGGCCCCCCAACGATAACTCCAGTTGGCCCTCCTTTTGGTCTGAATGGTGCCGGTTCGCAGCCTATCGGAGCCACCATTCGACCAAACAGTTCGCCGCTCTTACCGCCAGCGCCGGGAGCGAATCCGCCAACCGCCAACAGCTGGAACCTTGGGAATTGGTTCGGTACCAATAACGGATACGGACAAACATTTCCGCAGCCCGCTCCTTACGGTGCCTATCCAGCTCTGCCAAACACTTATCCATCCAGCGTCTATCCAAACGCGAATCCGCCCACTTTGTTTCCTAATGGTTATGCGCCGAATCCCAGTCCCAATCCGTATGGTTCTGTCGCTACGCCATCCTATGGCGGTCTTTACCCAACCAATGGTGCTCAGGGATCGCTGTTTTCGAGCAGCCTATTCAATAGCAACAACTGGCGGCTTGGAAATGGTTGGTTCAATGGGAACATGAATGGCCCAATCATGAATGGACAGATGCCGATGACAAGTCGCTTTTTCGTCGCGCCGCGTTTTCGACATTCTTGGATCGCAGGAGACGACCAGCCGGGTGATGTACAACCGAACTCGCTTGGCGTCAACGATAGCGATATCTCACTCCTCTTCCAGATTCCCCGCTTTCTTGGCTCAACACAACCGCTCTATATTGCTCCGTCCTTTTCCATTCATTTGTGGGACGGGCCAAAACATCCAGTCGCTGATCTACCTGGTTCCGCCTACAGCGCGTTTTTGGATTTCGGTTGGGAGACCGATCCGTTGCGAACGTTCGGAGTTGAGCTAGGAGCTCGAGTTGGCGTATTTAGCGACTTCAAAGCATTCACCGGTGATAGTCTTCGAATCCTCGGCAAAGCCCTCGGTCGAGTCCGTTTGACGCCGACAGCGACCGGGCGCTTGGGTGTTTTCTGGATCGATCGGAATCGGATCAAATTGATTCCAGCAGGCGGAATTCTATGGGTTCCGAATGCGGATACCCGATTTGATTTGTTCTTTCCAGAACCCAAGCTATCACACTACCTAGCAACCTTGGGAAATACCGACATGTGGTGGTATGCCAGTGGATACTATGGCGGTGGAACATGGACCATCGAAAGAACAAGCGGTGACAACGACAGTATCGATCTCAACGATATGAGAATCGTATTGGGACTGGAATGGGGACGCAATGAATCGTTGCGACAGGGCCATCGATTTGCGTTCTTTGAAGGTGGCTATGCCTTCAATCGAGAGCTGATCTACCGCTATCGTCCGCAAGACAGCATCGATATCGAAGACAGTTTTATTCTTCGGGCTGGAATCATCTATTGATCAAAAGTTATCTCGCTGGAACTTTTGCATCGATATTTCCAAGATTCCCTAGCTTCCCCCGAACAGTCTAGTGTCGTGTACTCATCACTACACCGAAGGACTTCGCAGTCGACGAGGCCAGCGGGAGTGAAAAGCGTTGTCAAAAGGAAAAGGAACATGTTGAAGAAAATTTTGCTAGGGAGTTTGCTGGCCGGAGGTTGTGGCGTCGCTTTGATGGGGACGTCGGCCTACAGCTACGTCAAAACGGGAGTTGTCAGTTTGCGGCAAGGAATAAAGGACCAAATTCCTGTCGAAGTCGAAATCAAGCGAGCGCGAGATATGATTTCGAATCTCAAACCAGAGATCGCTCAAAATCTACACGTCATCGCACGTGAGGAAGTCGAAGTCGGACGACTCAACAAAGAGTTGACGTGCAAGTCACAGTCTCTGACGAAGGCTCGCCAGGACATTCTGCGACTCAAAAATGACGTTTCTAACCGCCCTGAAAAACTAGTTTATGCAGGCCGGCATTACACGGAAGACCAGGTTCGGGACGATCTGCATCAACGCTTCAAGCAATTCCAGACACAAGATGCAACGGTCAGCAAGCTCGAAAAGATACTCGCAGCGCGCGAGAAGAACCTCGACGCCGCCCGTCGAAAACTGGATGAAATGTTAGCTGCAAAGCGGCAGTTAGAAATCGAAGTCGAAAATCTCCAAGCAAGGTTGACGATGGTCCAGGTTGCGGAGACAAGTAGCGGATTGAGTCTCCATGATAACCAACTGAGCAAGACGCGATCTTTGCTGGACGAAATCGCGAGCCGAATTGAAGTCGCGGAACGACTCGTCGACAGTGAAGGCGTTTTCCAAGGCAATATCCCCTTGGACGAGTCGGCTCCGGAGGATATCGTCGATCAAATCAGCGACTATTTCGGACAAGGCCAAGCCGAAATCGAGTCGCTGGTGAGCAAGTGAGAATCGGCAAAAAACCAGATGAAACGGAACAATGAGCTCTCAAAGCGTATTGTGGATTGATGGCGTTGGAGGATATGCCATGTGCGATCAAGAGACGACAATCATTGGCGGCGCTTCGGCAGGAGCTGACGTGCCGCTTCGATTGATGTGTGATCTACCGAGCCGAGCCGCTGTTTTTCATCATCGCGGCCAGGACCATCTGATCGAGCCGAGGCATACTGTTTGGCTGAACGGACAGGAGATCCGAACAACCAGCCTGCTTGCCTCGGACGACAAGATCAAGCTAGGGAGCTCGGTCGAACTTTTGTTTTCTCAGCCTACGCAACTCAGCGGGACAGCCATTTTGACTTTGCGGAGCGGACATCGATGGCGTGATGCGCTCGATGGAGCGTTGCTTTTGGGGCACTCTTGCTTGATTGGTCCATCGCCAACGGCCCATGTTCGGTGCCGCCAATGGGAAAAAGATATCGTTCTTTTTAGAAATCGAGACCAATGGATGGTGCGTCGAGACGAATACACTGAAGACGGCTCGGTTCGTTCTCCCTCGACATATCCCGTAAAATTGGGTGAACGCATTCAGGGCCAAGGTTACTCAATGACTTGGCTCTAGCACTAGGAACGCGTTCAATCATGGCGATAATGGAACAAATGATTCGCCCGATGGGATGGAAGACAACTGAATCGAAAAACTACCATCCCAACTTAGACCGTCGAGTACCAAACATGGGTTTCAAACTAGCTGCAGGCGACAAACCGCTGAACGGATATGTAATCCGTCGCGGCTTGGGAATGGGCGGTTTCGGCGAAGTCTACTTTGCGGTTTCTGATTCCGGGAAAGAAGTGGCGCTGAAACGAATTCATCGCAATCTCGATGTCGAAGTCCGTGGCGCTTCCCATTGTCTGAATCTTCGGCATCCCAATTTGGTCGGGCTCTACGACATTCGACAAGAAGACGCCGACCAGGCGTGGATCGTCATGGAGTATATCGCTGGCGAAAGTCTGATGTACCGTTTAGATCGCAATCCGACCGGTTTACCGACGCATG
>JANPLJ010000433.1:0-3216 GCA_031426475.1 Pirellulaceae bacterium
TTTTCATCTTACCGTTTCTCATTTTTTATATTTGCGTTGCGTATTACCTCTTTCGCCACCGAAACAGACCCATTTGATAGTGGCTGCATCTTAGCTTCACGGATATCTCCATGTCGAAACACGATCTATCTTCGCGCAGAGCTGTTTACACCGGTTCCTTCGATCCAGTAACGCTAGGGCATCTTGATATCATCGAACGCAGTTCAAAGCTTTACGATTCTGTGATTGTCGGCATCGGAGTGAATGCAACCAAGAGTGCATTGTTTGATGTTGATAAGCGATTGGAATTGTTAAAACGTGTTGTCTGCCATTTGGATAACGTAACGGTGGAAGCGTTCGACGGACTCGCCGTTGAATTTGTGAGAAAATCGAATGCTCGAGTCATGGTTCGCGGCGTTCGTCCATTGACCGATATTGCTGGCGAGTTCACGATGATGATGGCCAATCGCCAGTTGGACTCCGATTTAGAGACCGTCTTCCTGATGGCAGATGAAGAGTATGCGCACGTATCGAGCACGCTGATTAAACAGATTGCGGCGCTCAGTGGAAGCGCTGCTCTAAACAAGTTCGTGCCGCAAGAAGTCATCGAACCGCTCTTAGAAGCGATGAAGCGCCAGCGACGTGAAGATCCGAGCGTTCGTGGCAGCGCTGATGGATAACGACTCGAAAATCGCTTCTTGTGTGCCGCTCGGTGCGCGCCGCGAGCAAGATCCCATTGGTGGACTGGTATTCGTTCGCGGTCAAGGAGCTTACCTGTGGGACGCGAACGGACGACGCTACTTGGATTTCGTATCTGGATACTCGTCGACGCTTTTTGGTCATTGTCATCCGCGTTTGGTTCACGTTGCGAGAGAACAACTCGAGCTACTCACCCAAGTCGTTGGGCTGCAGCACCCTTGGCGACAGGCACTCGAATCGCGACTTGCCGAGCTCGCTCCGATGACGCGGCCTGCGAAAGTCTGGTTGGCATCGACGGGAGCTCGGGGCATGGAGGTCGCTTGGAAACTTGCTTTCGCTCATCGCCCCGGCAGCATTGTCGGCTTTGATATGGCCTATCATGGTCGAAGTATCGCGACATCGTTGTTGAGCGATACCAAGCGATTGCCAGTCCTCAACGGAGATGTGTCAACGCCGCTCCCCTTTCCTCGATGCGATGTTTGCGCCCTGGGATTGCAACCGAGCTCGTGCCATGCGGAATGCTTTGACGACGCGAGCTCTTGGATCGAGAGCAACGCGAAAAAAATCTCGGCGATTGTCGTCGAGCCGGCCATCGGAGCCCGTGGTTACTATTACGCGCCACCGGTTTTTTTTCGACGCTTGCGAGAAGTTACTCGGCAACACGACATTTTATTGATAGATGACGAGATTCAGATGGGGCTCGGGCGACTCGGCGGTCTGTTCGCCTGCCAGAAACTCGAGTGGGAACCAGATCTGGTCGTTCTAGGAAAGAGCCTTGGCGGCGGAATCGTTGCAATTTCCGCAGTGCTCGGACGGTCCGACGTTATGGACAGCCTGCCACCGGGGTACGAATCAGAAACATTTGCTGCGAATCCCTTGGCATGTAGATTGGCTCTGGAATCGCTCGACATCCTCGTTCGCGATCGACTGCTCGATCGGGCCAAGGTATTCGAAACCTGGTTCGATGCAGCGTTGCAAGCACTTCGCCAGAAATCGACGGTTCCCATTCGAGTAACCTGCCAAGGAGCGTCGGGAGTGATCGAGGTTTGTCCAAACGGACAGAACTTGACCGTGGACAAACGACTTCATTCGCTTGAGCGAACGTCAGCGAACGAAGTCGTTGACTCACTTGCACCGAGTTTATCTGCGTCGATTGCCAGGCATTGGGTCACCCAAGCTCGCGATGCGGGGCTTCTTTTGCATTGGAGTGGAATCGATCGAAATCGAATTGTATTGATTCCACCATTGATCGCGAACGAGACGGATTTTCATGAAGCGTTCGATGTGCTTACGAAGATCGTACAGCTAGACGTACCATTCGATGTACCGGAGTGAGCGAGCGTCGAGTTTTCGGGTATCGTCGACTCGAAAGCGTCCACCGTTAGCATCGACGATGATGACTTCATGAACACTCAATCGCCTTATGTCTTCTTCGGATTTGAGTACAAACCGCGTCGGACCGTGATTGGTTTCCACATGCCATTCGCAAGGTTCGGACGTGCCGGAAACTTGAAGTACCTTCGATATGCGAGGCACGAAGTCTCGGTAGGTAAGCTCGTTTTTCAAGTGCTCTTGAATTTCCGAGCTATATTCTTCAGGATTCTCGATCGACGCGATTTCTTTGCCGTCTGAAGTAATGATCGAGATCCATTTTCGAGGCTCGGTGATCGGAAACAAGGGAACCACGGATACGTCTTCGTGCTGATTGCCATTTTCATCGGTCATTACCAGACGGCCCCATCGATTTCTTGCGAGTTCGAATTTTGCGAGTGGCTTCATGGCATCGTTTCCTGTATTGCAAAGTCATGCTCGATTTGCTCTTGGGCTCGATTCAATCGCGAATAGGTTCCTCCCAATGCGAGCAGCTCCTCGTGATTCCCGATTTCGGTAATTCGCCCTTTTTCAAGCACTACAATTCGGTCGGCCTTGCGAAGCGTGCTTATTCGGTGGGCAATCGCGATCGTCGTCCTGCCTTGTACCAAATGGTCCAAAGCGCCTTGGATCTCGCGTTCGGTTTCGGTATCGACCGCTGAAGTTGCTTCGTCCAAAATGAGAATGCGAGGATCGGTGAGTAACGCCCTAGCGATGGAAATACGTTGACGTTCGCCTCCCGACAGCGACTGCCCGCGTTCTCCGACGATCGAATCGTATCCGTCTGGTAGCCTCAGGATGAAATCGTGGGCTTTCGAAGCCCGGGCTGCGGCCACCACATCTTCGCGTTTCGCATTCGGTCGGCCATAAGCGATGTTTTCAGCGATGGATCCGAAGAAGAGAAACGGCTCCTGCAAGACGATACCGATGTTCGAACGATACTGGGAAATCGGGAACGATCGAATATCGTGACCATCGACTCGGATGGATCCGCTGGCGACATCGAAAAATCGACAAACAAGATTGACAAGCGTGCTCTTGCCGGCTCCGCTAGGCCCGACCAGACCGATCATTTCGCCGGGACGAATCGACAGATTGACATCGGTAATCACCTGCCGCGTGCCATACCGAAAGCAAACATTGGATAGCTCGATCGCGCCTTGAACG
>JANPLJ010000434.1:0-5831 GCA_031426475.1 Pirellulaceae bacterium
CTAAACTTTGGCAACCATCGTCTTAGTGGTAACGTCGACGATCGACTCAGGAAGCGGCAATTCGACCACATATCAGTCGGGCAATCGATATTCCACTCGATCGGCCCGAAATCGAAGCTCGTGCTGCCAAAGATGTCGAAAGCCAAAACCCATCGGTCCATCTGAACCATGTTGCAGCGAGCTATAAAATCGCTTCCACAAAAGACTCGGATGAAGCGGATGTTCAAAATCGATAAATTCATCGACGTTTGCGCCGGTTACAACATCGACCGGTTCGCCGGGGCGACCGCACGCCTTGTTGTGAGGCGGCGTCTTTTTCTTGAACGTCGACTTGACATTATCCCACTTCTTGGAAATGGCCTTGCCAGCTTTGGTCTGCATGAATTTCTTCATGCCTTTGCCGAGCGCCGACATCCCGAGTTTCATCGCCATCGCCATCAGTGAAATGGTGGGCGGTCCACCGACCAGGACGGGTGGTCCGGCTGGGATTGGTAGGACGTTGCTTGTTGGAAGAACGAGCGATTTGACAGCGCCTTTCTTTCGCATCCGCGGGATCGGGGGCATTCCGATGCAGTGGCAACTGAGTGCCGGAAGTCCCATATAGCTTTGAGCGTCACCGTCGACGTTGAGGGTTGCACTTCCCATGAACATCTCGCATTCGTTTGCCGGCGGTTTCACAAACATGCCCCCGATGGGGATGTGCGGCGGTACGCAGATGCCCTGTGTGCCGGCGAGTGCCCTCGGCAAGAAATTGATGTTCACCGTCGAACCGACGATCGGGATGTAGTCCATCGGATCCATGATCATTCCGATGAACGGATGCGGAACGGGGAGCGGAGGGACTGGGCCCGGCGGCTGGATAATATGAATATCGATGCCGATGACGGGATCAAGGTGTTTGGCGGCTGGCATCATGATACTTAAATCCCTGCACTTCTCCCACCGTCTTGGCGACGGTGGCTACTTTTGATTCAATAATGAGATGTTGATTTGGTTCATGGCTTCATCGAGGCGCGGGCGACACTTCGCCAATCGCCGGCGAGGGTATTGTTACAAAGTTGTTCAATCGACTTAGCTTGCTTGGCTAGTTCAGGTCGGCCAGACATCTCAGTCAATCGCAATGCGAGATGTGGCGCGGTCGATTGCAATCGATCGTCGGGAGGTACGCTTTCAAGCAGTCGCATCGCTTCTTGGCCATCTTTGAGTGCCGATTTATGATCCCCTAGTTGTTCGCTGCAGTAGCTGGCCATACGTCGTGATTCGAAGGCCGCGAACGAATCGTCGGCTTCATCGGCAAGCTTGGCCGCTTCGTAATAGTACTTGCGAGCTTCGTCGTATTTGCCTTGACCGACAAGGCTTCCCGACAAAGCAAAATTGGTGGTAATCACGGTCTTGAGTCTCGACGGATCTTTCGAATTGGCAAGCATCGCAACTTCGCGAGCTTGTCGATACGATTGAATTGCCGAATCGTCCTTTCCAGCGGACGAGAAAGCTCCCGCAACGACCATTTCCACGGCGGCGGCCAGTGAATACCAACCGTGTGCGTTCGCGATGATCAGAGCTTGTGCTGCAAATATTTTGACTTGGTTCAGTCGACCACGGCTAGCTGCCGTTCCGAGCTGAACGAACAATCGTCGGAAATCGAAACCTGGTCCAACGCCGGGTAGATGCGCGAGGATCTCTTGAGGCAAGCCCTGCATATCAAGTACGGGGTGATGGGACACAACGAGCTTGTCGTAGTCCGAGGCCCATGCTTTGAGCGGCAAGGCTGGAATCCAATCGGCGATCAGGACTCGGACCGATGCGGGCCAATAGGAAACGCGGGCCAACTCATGGAGCCAAGCTATCCATTGTTCGCGATCTTCGATCGAAGCCGGCATGAGCACCAATGCAACATGTTCGACGAAATCAGCGTAATGCATCTGCAATGAAGTCGCCGCTGCAATGAAATCTTGGATTGTCTCGTGAGCATCCGAACTACGCGCCGGTTGCCAACCGGTCGGGAGCTCCATCGACTTGAGATCTTCATCGGCAACTTCGAATTCGTCGGCCAAATGTTGTACCAAGGCATGGGCATACTGCTCAGGATTCTCGAACGGAACAGGAAAGACGATAAACAGATCCTTCAGTTCACTATCTTCTTCGGTGTGCCATGCCAAGAAGGAATCGAGCATGCGCGCGGAATCCGTCTTCAGACACCATCGCAATATCCGGGCATCGGGCTGAGCGATAAAGGCTTGCCAACTTCGCGTCAGCCGATTTACACGCTGCATTACAGGATTGCTTTTCATGGTCGTGACTTCGATCCTGTCTTCGAGTCCCATGCTTCGGCAGGTTCAGCAGGCTTGGCCTCGATGGCTTCTTCTGGTTTCTCAGGTTGGCATGGCTGACCTTGGTCCGGTGCACCGCCTGAATTGATGTTGCACATTAAACCCTGAATTGAGATTGCCGCTGGGGAAATATCGATAAAATTCGGTCCCACTTTGAACGACATCTGCATCATCGCTTCCAGGATAATGGTGTTGGCTTTGATGTGAACTTCGCCCATCGGACCAGCCTCGATTTGGATGGCACCACCCGCTTTAAGATGGATATCGCCACCTACATTGGTTGATGAGTTCGCACCGATATCGATGTTTGACGGTCCTTCGACGGTTAGATGCGTACCACCTGCACCGACTTTCTTCACTTCTTGTTTGTCGATGATGATATCAGCTCGGCCGCCATCCTCACCTTTACCGACCAGCAATTGGAAGTTACCGCCGATATGCTCTGTTTGATCACGTTTCACCGTGAGAACTTTGTCTCGCCAAACGAGCTGTGCTAGATCGCCCGCTTCATCTTTCTTCTTGCTCGTACCAATGATCTCGTGTTGATTAGCGAGAACACGATACTTAGCATCATTCAAAGCTCGAACGTCCAGGTCCTTTTGTGCGTGCATGAAGACCCGTTCTTCTTTTGCTTTGTCTTCGAACATCAGTTCGTTGTAACCGTCGCCGCCCGGCGAACTATTGGTCTTGATGTAACTCTTGGTCTTGTCGTCGGGCAGCGAGTAGTGCGGGGTTTGTTCAGCGTTGTAGACGCTGCCAACAATCAAGGGACGATCCGGGTCTCCATCCAAAAAGTTGACGACGACTTCTTGTCCAACTCGTGGTATTGCGACCATCCCCCAACTCTTGCCAGCGATCGGCATAGCGACTCGCACCCAGCTAAAGAGTTTTTCGCCTTCTTTGAATCGCTTATCGCGACCTTCGCGATCCCAGTGATAGTGAATCTTGACGCGACCATGCTCATCGACGTGAATTTCTTCGCCATCGGGACCCGCAACGGTCGCTGTTTGAATCCCGGAAACAAGTGGCTTGGGCGTCGTTCGCGGCGGCATGAAGGGAATGTCCTTGAGTTGCGCTTCGAAACTGTTACTGTAGGAAGCCTCTCCACCACCCGAAGAAATCGGAGCAGGCTGGCTGGCCGAGTGCGAAATCGACGTAATTAAATATTGCTTGCCGACTTCATCATCGTTGCTCGGATGACTGGCGAGCTTAAATGTTGCTCCGGCCAAGAAGCTTTTGCATTGGCTAGATGCGGAGACGTTATTGAATCGCGATTGCTCTTCCTGGAGCCGGAAGTTGGCAAGCTCGGTTCCGTCGTCTTTCTTACTATATTCACCCGAGTAATCGTACAATTCATAGCCCGAGTTGTTGTCGAGGGCGACCGCGTTGGATTTGTCTGCTTTGATATCTTCAGATGGCGTCTTAAAGTTGTAATCGTTGACCATGTATTTGCCCGACACGAACTCGTAATGGTGCTCCCAACTTAAGATATGGTCTTCCTGAGTTTGCGAACCGGATGAGCTTGGGTATTTCACTTCTGCTTCGACCGCAGGTTCGTAGCTCGTCGCGGAACTCCAAACCATTTTGTGTTCGTTTTCCTTGTGAACAAAGTAATAAGACACGCCATACTGTTCGAGCATTCTCGAGAGAAAGTTAAAATCGGTCTCACGATACTGGACGCAATGTTCGAGTTGTGGTTTATCGAGCAAGCCCTCGGTCTTGTCGTCCCACTTCGGATCGACGTGCAATTCTTTCTTTACTCGCTCGATCGCTTTCTCTAGAACTTCCATGACCGTCTTGGTTTCCTTCTCCGGGTGGAAGACAAAGCAACGAGCGGCACGGGAGAGGAACCACAGCCAAGGAACTAACCGAATCCGATAGCTTCGGTAGCTTATCTTCTTGTCACCCACATTTTCGGTCGAGTCTCCGGCCGACATATGCGACACGTAGCCGTGAAAGAATCGAGGCTCGTCACCTTCGCCACGATCCAGTCGCACGCAAATCGGAACACCGATGACATCGGCAGGTTTCAATTTGAGTTCGGTCGAGACAAGTTCGACATGAAATTCGAACGGTTGCGAGATTTGCTCGCGTCCGGAGATGGATAGAACCACCGCATCTTTGCCGAACGGTCCTTTGACTTGCAGCTCTAATATTCGATTGGCCATGGTCGTAACTTTGCAACAGTACGGGAGTCATTCAACAAAAAAACGGGCAAGAGGAACAAGCCTCATGCCCGTTGTAGCTTTCTTATCAAGTCGGCTGATACAGCGTACCAGCCAAACTTCGGGCTCTTGGTAAACACTAAGCCGATTCGCCTTCTTCGACCTTCCAGCCGTATTCGACATTCGAACCCTTCTGACCACCAGCGGAAGCCGACGTGTATTTCACCTTGATCTCTTCGAAATTGAGACTGAACGACTCATGGGGACGTCCGTTCGGTGAACCGCTAACCGAATAACTGGTGACCATCACGTTTTTCAATTCGTACGTGAAGTAGGGTTCGCGTCCTGCATCGGTTCCATCTGTTGTGAATGCGATGACCACTTTCGGATAAATCTTTCCTTTGCAGATCGATTCAGCGATGACGTTGCTCGCTTTATCCATTTCCTTCGAGCACTGGATGTCCTCGAGCTGAGCGTTTCCGCCGCGGCGTTGAACGCCGGTCTTGCCGCCACCGGAGCGGTGGATCACTTGGGAACAGCTTCCCAAATCGCTCCAACCCTTGTGTCCTTTGTCCAAAGATTCTCCGTCAACCCCATCAAACTTAATGTAACAAGCCATGATTCTCCAAACCTTTCTCGGGAATTAGCCGAGTAACTAAACCCGTGACCGCCTTGTTTGGTTCCCGCACCGTGCGGGACTGGCTGTCACTTGCAACACTACCGTTCTCGATGCTTCGCGTTCAGAGTTGCTTGTTTTTTTTGATTTTTTAGGTCCACGTGTTTTGCCCTTATTTTGGGAACGCCTGTCAAAACAGGAGCCGGAAGCGTAAGCGACGATTCCGTAGACAACGGAGCGAATCGAAAACGCTTCTGTTCACAGAATACTATGCGTGGTTCTTCGCTTACGCTTCAGGCTGTTGTATTTGCAATTGAGGACTAATCGTTGATTTCGTACAGAAAATCGCCGGACGCGTTGGCCGAAATCTTGACCTCGCGGATCTCCTTGCCTTGAGCCAATCTGGCTAAAACTTCGGAAGACAGCTCGGGAAGCAGGCTTCGGGTCAGGATGTGATCCACGTTTCGAGCGCCGGTATCGACCTCGGTACAGCGGGACGCGATCAAATCGACCAGGTCCGGCGAATACTCGAATTTCGCATTGTAGTTCTCGCGAAACCGAGCTCCGATCTTGCCAAGTTTGAGACGAACAATCTTCTTCAGAACTTCATCGCTCAATGGATAGTAAGGGATAACCGAAACACGCCCGAGGAAAGCCGGTTTGAAGGTTTTTAACAGCTCAGGAAACAGGGCTTGAATAAAGGCGTCTGGTTCGGGTGCC
>JANPLJ010000435.1:0-2884 GCA_031426475.1 Pirellulaceae bacterium
TACATCTGCGGCGAAGAGACCGGATTGATTGAGAGTTTGGAAGGGAAACGAGCATGGCCTCGAATCAAACCACCATTCCCGGCAGTCGAAGGCGCGTTCCGCCGTCCAACTGTTGTTAACAACGTCGAGACGATGGCATGCGTCCCCCACATCGTCAATCGAGGTGCCGAATGGTTTCAATCGATGGGTATTCCGAAAGATCCGAATAATCCCCGCGATGCAGGATCGTATGGTCCGAAGCTTTACTGTATCTCAGGGCACGTCAACAATCCGGGCTTGGTGGAATTGCCGATGGGTATTTCGGCGCGTGAGCTGATTGACAAACATGCCGGTGGAGTCTGGAAAGGTCGAAAAGCGAAAGCCGTTGTCCCCGGCGGAATCAGCATGGGATTTATGTCAGCCGACGAACTCGATACGCCACTCGATTTTGCGGGCCCTGGTCGCGTAGGTTGTCTGGGACTAGGAACTGCAGCCGTCATTGTGATCGATGACCAGACCAGCATGATCGATGTCCTGTACAACACGTGCCGATTTTTTGCTCATGAATCATGTGGTCAGTGCACACCTTGTCGTGAAGGCACGGCTTGGTCGACGAAGATCCTGGAACGCATTCGCGCCGGTCACGGCAAACTCAGCGACATCGACTTGCTCCTCGAAATCAGCGGTTCCATCGGTACGATTCCAGGCACGACGATCTGTGGACTCGCGGACGGCGCCGCTTGGCCAATCAAGAATGCGATCGGCAAGTTCCGGCCCGAGCTCGAGGAGTACATACGCTCGGGTCGAAAGTCGGAAGCCCCTCAGTTAGTAGGAGCTCACTAGAAAATGTCGAATGTAAATGTAAAAGAAGCGCCCGCAGCGACAACGGCCCTCGTCAACGACATTCCAGTCGAAGTCGGACCTCGCGAAAACGTGATCCAAGTAGCTCGGAAAGCTGGCGTTGAGATCCCTCATTACTGTTGGCATGAAGCGTTGACGGTGGTCGCGTCGTGCCGAATGTGCCTGGTAGAAGTCGGTGAGACCAAACCCGACGGCACTGTCGTGATGGGTGGCAAGCTGGTCCCCGGCTGCCAAACTCCGGTAAAGCCAGGAATGGTCATCAAGACCGACACGGCGAAAGTCAAAACTGCTCAAGCGATGACGCTTGAGTTTCTGCTCCTGAACCATCCCCTGGATTGTTCCATATGTGATCAAGCAGGTGAATGTTACCTGCAAGACTACACGTACAAATTTGGAAATACAAAGAGCCGGCTCAACGAACCCAAGGTACAGCGGGTCGACAAGTACCACATTGGTGAGCATATTGCACTATTCACCGACCGGTGCGTGATGTGCACTCGTTGCGTTCGATTCACTCGCGAAATCAGTGGGACGGCAGAGCTCCAGGTGGTTGCGCGTGGCAGCGTTGAAGAGATCGATGTTTTCCCCGGCAAGCCTTGCAACAATAAGCTGGCTGGCAACGTCGTTGATTTATGTCCTGTCGGGGCTTTGTGCAGCAAAGATTTTCTCTACAAGAAGCGTGTTTGGTGGCTCAAGTCGCAGAAGAGCGTATGTCCGGGGTGCTCGACGGGCTGTAGCATCGAAGTCGATCAGAACGACAATCAAGTCTATCGTTTGAGGCCTCGTGCAAACCCGTTGGCCCAAGGGCACTTCATGTGCGACGAGGGGCGATTTGGATTCCGATATATCCAAGACAATCGACGATTGCGTTCACCCATCCTGAAATCTTCACTCGGGAATACCACGGCGAGTCCCAATGGAAATGGTCAGGCTCATTCAAAATCGCACCATGTCGTCGCATCCGATCTTGCGATCATGGATCCGTGGCAAAACGTGATTCCGATGACTCGCGACAAAATCAAAGCCGCAATCAAGATGAATCCGAGCGATTTCGCTGGCGTCTTCTCACCCATGATGTCGGTGGAAGAAGCTTACTTGCTAGCCTCATTCCTGAAGGGTCTCGAGTCTCGAGTACGACTGCTGTTGGGCCCGGTGCCGACGAACGGCGTCGACGACCTTTATCCCAAGACCGTGACCGGTGGACCGCCCTCGCCTGAAAAAACAAAGTTTACTATTCGTGCTGAGAAATGCCCAAATCGCGTTGGCGTAGAAGCGATTTTGAAACATTTTCAAGGCGCCGTGATTCCATTGGATCAAGCGGTATCGGGTGGAACGGATATTAAAGCTTGGTATTTCGTCGGTGGCTATCCGCATGGCTGGGTAACCGAGTCGATTGAGTCGGCTGTGAAAGATCCAACGCTGCTCGTCGTGCAAGATATTTTCCCGTCGCCGTTGAGTATGCGAGCCGATATCGTATTAGCCGGGGCTTCATTCACCGAACGCGAGGGAAGTTTCGTGAATCATGCCGGGCTTGTTCAAGCGTTTCAACCTGCAACACGTGCCGTCGGCGATGCCCGAGCCGATGGACGCATCCTTCACGAACTGACGCAGCAGCGCGGCATGTTCAACGCCGCTGTTGTTCGCAAGGAGATCGCTTCTGTCGTACCGGCCTTTAGACGAATGATGGATGGTGACCTCGGCCTGAATGGAATTCGACTCTTTGACTCAAAGGAGAGTGCATCGTGAGTTTGAATGAATTATGGACAGAATGGTGGCCGCTCCTTTGGCCAACCCTGGTCGCCATCGGATTTATCTTGGCATGTGTTCCCGTCGTAGGCCTGTATGCCACGTTTGTCGAACGAAAGATCGCAGCTGCGGTTCAGGACCGACTTGGGCCAAATCGCGTGGGCCCGTTCGGTCTGTTTCAGGCGATCGCCGACGGCATTAAGATTTTTCTTAAAGAGCAAGTGATTCCGTCGCATGTTCACACTTTCTTCTACATGCTTGCGCCGTGCATTAGCTTGATGACGGCGATGTTTGCCCT
>JANPLJ010000436.1:0-6499 GCA_031426475.1 Pirellulaceae bacterium
GACCAAGGGATGGTGCATGGCCGCCATTCTGAAGACCTTTCTCCGTAGCTTCGCCGCAGCACCGCGTGCGTCTCGATCAAACTCGGAAACCTCGTCGAGTAACTTGCAGAATGCCTCCGCACGGCGCGGCACGCACTCTGGAGAATCGATCAACAATTCTTGGACTTCTCGATGAAGGGAACGCCGCGTTCGCCCGACACCCTTGGCATAGATATCGCACATTGCCTTCGCCAACGAAAGATAATTGGCATCGCTCTGCTTCGTAAGTCGGTCGGGAACAAGCCGACCGTTTTCGATCGTTGCGATCGACATCGCTCGCGTTAACATTTTTGGTTCAACTTTGCCGGGCGGCAAATGGTTTCTAGTTCGACTTTTTTAACCTCGCGACCTTGCGGCTCGTTTTGCCATAGGCATCGCTGGCGCGTCGTTTTCGAGACCTCTGCGATTCCGTCGTATCGTTGCATACGACTTCGTACAAGATAGCATTCTCATTGCCCGATCGACGCAATATCCGCCCCAATCTCTGTTTCGCTTGCCGGCTCGATGCCATCCCTCCGATGACCACGGCAATCTTGACCGCCGGTATATCGACTCCCTCATCCAGTACCTGATTGGCAACAATCACGGGATAAACTCCCTCGCGAAGCCCTTCCAGGTAATCGAGTCGCTCTGCCTTGCCGCAGTGGCTCAATAGACATGGAATCAGAAATCGTTCGGATACATCGCGAGCCATTGCGTTTGAACCGACGAAAATGATCATGGGAGTTCCGCAATGCAAGCGGAACAGGTCTTCAAGCACACGAAGCTTTTCTACCGCACGATCTTCGATGGATTGCTTCTCGCGAAAAGCCATCAGGACTCGCCGGGCTTCGCCCTCAGTGGCGGATTCGTTACAAAGCTGCTTCCACGTGAAGTCAGCTTCCTCCAATCGCCGATCGTAGACATACGTTGCGATCTCCTCTGCTAGTTGGTCGTACCGATTTTGCTCCAAGGAACTCAAATAGACGGGGATTCGAACAACCTCATAGTTGGCTAACGACTTACCGCGAACGTCGCCGATCTCCAATCGATAAGCCAATGGTCCAATCCAAGTTTCTAAAAAACTTTGGCGTCCATCTGATCGCTCCAGTGTTGCCGTCAGACCCAGTCGGTGCGTTGCCGCAGACATCTTGGCCGCATCGCCTCGAATGGGACCTGGAAGATGATGGCATTCGTCGAATATGATCAACTGAAAGCGATCACCAAGCCGAGGCATGTGAATACAAGCACTATCATATGTCGTCACGGAAACCGGTTTGACGTTGAAAATGTTATCGCCGATGATTCCTGAATCGTATCCCAGCCCCGCCAAGATGCGACTGTGCCACTGATACATTAGGTCACGAATCGGCGCCACTACCAGCGTGCTGCACTCGGCATCCGCCATGATCCGAAGGGCGACCTCGGTCTTACCAGTCCCCGTCGGCATGACGACAATGCCTCGTTCCGTCTTCTTCCAAGCATCGACGGCCGCCGATTGTTCGACTCGCAATTTTGGTAGGTTTACTTTGGCGAAACCGATTCGATCCCATTGAGGTACCAGATCTTCCGTGCCAACAGCCTTCGCCTGTATCTGCTCGCGCACCCGACCATAGTGCATCGCCTCAGTTCGCCAAAGTCGCGAACGGGAATCCCAAACCCATGGTATGCCTTCGAAGACTCGGTCGATCGCCAGCGCAGACCAGTCATTCAAGACCAGGGTCCCTTCGCTGAATCGGAGACTCGCAGTATTCTTGAACATCTGGATACTATACGGCCTATTGTCTTGTCCAGTTTAGATTTGGAGGTAGCCGAATTCGTCAGAATTTGGACGAACTTCGATAGGCCGTGTCTATTTCGGAATCGGTGTTTCTTTGTCACCGTTCTTGATGAAGGGATCGCGTACTTGAACACCCTTGGCAGGTGCGATCTCGCGAACCCAGACATTGCGAAAGCGAACTGGGTTGCCGTGGTCTTGCAATGTGATTGGTCCCTTTGGCGGATGAGCCTTGTATTGCGGGGGCCGATTAAATGGAGTGTCGCCGAGCAACTGGAAATGATTCAAGATAAGGACACCGTTATGTACGGCCGTTATGTAGGCTGGAGTGTCAAGCGATCCATCTTCTTTGAATCGAGGGCATGTCCAGAAGATATCGTACGAATTCCATTCGCCTGGCTTTCGCATCGCGTTGACCATTGGTGGAGTCTGTTTGTAGATTGCTCCTGCTTGGCCATCAAAATAGGTTAGGTTCTCGAAGGAGTCCAAGACTTGGATCTCGTATATCCCCATCAGAAAAACACCGCTGTTCCCTCGCCCTTGGCTAGTCCCTACGGCTGGCGTTGGAGCTGACCATTCGATATGCAATTGGCAGTCTCCGAATTCAGCCTTCGTCGTAATCGCTTTCTTGCCGCAAATAAAGATTCCGTCTTGCACGACCCATGTGTCGGCGTTGTTCCATTGCGAAAGATCCTTGCCGTCGAAGAGAACGATTGCATCTGATGGTGCGTCACTGTTCTGCGCTCCAGGTGTAATTACAGCGGGTTCTGTCCACTTGATGCCATTCAAATACTCTTCGCAAAAGCCGTTCGTCATCGAAGCTAACGAAACGACGCCGATAGTAACGAGACGTGAAGCACTCAGGGGCAAAAACGTTCGAGCGAAAATTGAAATCATCTGCAGAGGTACTTTCTATTGAACGAAGGGGATGGAATGACTGGAAACAGTGGTCCCGTGACTTCGATCGCGGGTGGTCGATTGATAGCGGACAGTGCGGCTAACCCACCTTTCGCGGAACGAAAAATAACGATGGAACGTCGTCCGAAACTCGAATCGACATTATAGCTCATTTTTTAGCCATGGAATTATTCGCAAGGCTTTTCATTTCCTGGAATACCTTACAATCCTTTGGTGCCGTCACTGAGACAAGTCGTCGGAGCGATGAAAAGGATTCCCATGGATAGAGAAAAGTATCAGCGGTTAGTAAAAACTTTTTTTGAATGGGATCCGCAGGCGATTACGCAGATCTTTGAGGAATTGCTCAATGCGGCGGCGGCTGAGGGATCAACGCTTTCCGGTCCAAGTATGTCGCAAAACTACGAGACCGCTCAAGCCAACCCAGAGATTCATGTGCTGCCCGGAAATTTGAAAGATGCTCGCGATGCGATCTTTCCGTACTTCTGGGGTACCGACAGTTGGAATAGTCCACTGCATCTAGAAAACGTTCGCGGACCTGCCAACCACGCATCGCTGATCGGTGCGATCGCTTGTCTCCTGAAAAACCCCAACCTATGCACCGATCGATACAGCCAGCGTTCGAATGAACTGGAAGTCAAAGCGATTACGGCCCTTGCGAATCTGATCTTCTATCACACGAACGATCCCTGGGGCGTGTTCACCATTGGCGGAACGATTTCCAATCTCTATGGAGGCAAGATAGGAATCGAAAAAGTTGTTCCCGATGCAATGCGCAAGGGACTCTCAGGAACGCGGGTCGTCGGGATCTGCTCCAGTGCGAGTCACTATTCGAATCTTACGGTTGCTGGTTGGCTTGGCCTGGGAACCGAACAGTTGATCGAGATTCCGACTGACGAGCATTTGGCGATGCGAATTGATTTACTGGCCGAGAGAATTCGCGATCTCTATAACGAAGGTTCGCGAGTTGCATACGTTGTCGCAACTTTTGGTACGACCGATGGCTTTGGCGTTGACGATGTCGCTGCGATTCGTCAGACAATTGACGAATTAGCGGTTGAGTTTTCTGTGCCTGCGCCACAATTGCACGTCGATGCGGCGGTCGGTTGGGCTGTGTGCTTCTTGGCGGACTACAACACACAGACCAATTCACTTCAGTTCGACGCAAACGTACTGGGCGTTGTTTCGCGGATTCAGCAACATTGCATTGGATTGCGTCTGGCAGATAGTGTCACGCTTGATTTTCATAAGATGGGGCGAGGGCACTATCCATCGAGCGCCTTCATTGTGAACAAACGCGATGACCTCCGTTTCCTGGCGAGAAGCGTCCACGACACACCCTACTTTTCGGAGGCGGAAGTCCGGCGAGACCCCGCGCTTTTGACCCTTGAATGCTCACGACCCGCCATCGGGCCGTATAGTGTGATGGCATCCCTCAATGGAATCGGCATGCAAGGTTGGCAAATGTTAATCGCTCGAAGTTTGGAACTTGCCAACAGATTGAAAACACGTCTCGCAGAGCTTGAATACTGCAAGGTATTAAACGCGACATCCTGTGGTCCCAGCGTGAATTGGTGGGTGCTTCCTAGAGGCCGAAACGCCCAAGAAATCTATGAACTCGTCGTAGGCGGCAAACTCACGACGCAGCAACTTGAACGATACTTCGGTGAAATTCGACGCTTGTTTGAAAAGCGTGAGAAAATGATGGATCGCGTGCTTGATGCAAAACTCGGGTTTACTACGAACTTTGGCTACAATCCTCACGGCCTTGAAATTCCTGCGTGGAAAGGCGTTTTCTTCAACCCAAAGACAACCGATGAAATCGTCGACCGTATTATTTATAGTATTGAGGAATTGACGTAGATGTCGCTACGATCGGTTCGCACCCAGCATAGTCAGTCGCCGTACTTGTTTCGAGACAATCCAAGATGCGACGGTTCGATCATAGTCGGCAAAATGCGGCGTTTGTTTGTGCGTCTCGAACGCCTTTGCGTCGACATAGGTTTCGTAGAGAAAGAAAGTCGTCGGCTTCGACTCATCTTGCAGCACATCGAACTGGCAACAGCCCGGCTCGTTTGTGGTGGAGTCATGAGCTTGCTGCAGAATGCGAACTCGAAATTCCTCGACGAATTTAGCTTCGATGTCAAAGACGACGGCGATCGCAAAGGTGGGTGGTGCCATGGTCGGCGATGGGTTCTTTCTAAGTTGATTGAACAGCTTCGAGGGGATGGAATTCGAGAATTGTAGCTTACCGTACCCTCAAAACAATCGGATGATTTAAGCCGGGCTTCTCAATCGACAAGTAAATTTATGGTTTGCTACGAGGGGTTTTTTTGACGCGCGTTCGCTGCATTCCTTCACGAACATCATAGGTCAGCAGCCATCCTCTTGGTCGACCGTGTCCGCGTAGGATGTCGGCAAATACGGCATGTTCATCAGGCCATGGATAGGCGTAAACGACGTCGAAATCGGACAGTCGCATGTCGAGCTGATCGTAACCGTCGGTTGCATCAAAGTCGGTGCGAGTTCCATCTTCTCTCTTTTCCGGACTCCAAGAATACTCGTTCGGAACAAAGCTCCCTTGAGCGAAAATGGCGTTGGGTGCATATCGTAGGGCTAACGTCCGTGCGTGATCCACAAGCTGCGGCGAGATCTCGAGCCCATAGGCGTCAAAGCCAAGCCGACTAGCCATGATGGTGACAACCCCCAACCCCGATCCCCACTCCAGAATCGAGATCACCTTGCCTTGTAACTGTTGAAGTGAGCGTAAAACCGCGGCATAGTCGGCAGGAACATAGGTTTCGAAACCATCGGCTTTCTCGAATCGCTCCCATATCTCATAAGCTTCGCGCCACAACGGTGAAAAGACGTCATGGGCTTCTTGAAATGAGGCTATCCATTGAAGTTGAGCGGCCATATCGGTGCAACGATGTCCTTGGTTCAGCGCGGAACCGAGCAACGAAAGTGGCATGCCTGGCTCTATCGAAAAAATCCGCCGTCACATCATAATCGATCTGAAGCGATACGTTAGATGCCCATGTCGGTCAGGCGATCCGCTATTTGGCTTAGGGTTGCAGTGAGTTGTGGATGTCGCACTTCGAAGTCCGAAATCATTTCTCGAAGTCGCTGTGCGATGGATATCGATACAGGTTCAGAATCACCTTCGGCTTGAATGTTATCCATTCGAGAAATCGTCATCTGGATTTCATCCAGTATAGATCGCATCGACTGAAGCGTTTTCTCGTCTAACTGCGGGCTCTGAGACAACTCGACATGCAGCTTTTCAAGCGTCTTCGATAATTCGTCGTTTGACATACTTTCCTCAATATTATTCTCGGCGTACGCGATTGCCTTTCAAACTTTTCTACCTAGCGTTGTTCATCCAGGTTGATCCCGTATGCTTGCCCAAACGAATCGATGACTTAACCAAGAGCGAGTTCGAGTTACCGCCCTGCCTCGAAGGTCGACTGTCCAATCCTAGAAAACGCGGGTGCGCCACTCTCTCTGGGGCTTTAATGCACACAGAGAAACGGTACCCTGAGCGATCATGCTTGCCCTCCAAGTCGTCAAGGCCTGTGGAACGTGTCGAAGAATCGAAACACGTTCCACTAACGAGCAATTGGATCGAGATCAGCCGATTGAAAGACCAAACTAAGCTTGGAATGAACTACCGCAGCCGCAGCTCTTGACCGCGTTAGGGTTTTCGAAGGTAAAGCCTTGCTTTTCAAGGCTGTGGAACCAGTCGACTGTCGTACCATCCAAATAGAGGGCACTTTTCTTGTCGACCAC
>JANPLJ010000437.1:0-6740 GCA_031426475.1 Pirellulaceae bacterium
CCGCCGTAGTAGAACCACATTTCATCGCCGACGACGAAGGGTGTGCCGTTAGTGAGTAACGTCGCCGCATCGAAAGTTGCGCCAGTACCTCGTTCAAGAAAGCGAACATCTCGATAGGGTCGTTCCCATCGAAAACCATCACGACTGCTCATCAATTCGATATCCATTGTGCCAGCCGAGCGATTGAGAATCTGATTCAGCGAAAAATATTGCCCGTTATATTGAAACACGGGAGAGGTGTGAAATTCGTGCTGTGGCGGATCGAAGTCATCCACGCTCAAGATGAATTGTGGTTTTGACCAGCGGATGAAATCCTGGCTCTCGATGCGTCCCATTCCATGCTTCCAATGCGTGCCACCATCCGGTCCTTGCATCCACATCTTGCCGTATCCAACGTAACACTGCTTCAAATCATCGTAAAAAACATCCTGCGCGTCGGACATCGAAAGCGGTACGAGCCAACTCTTGCTCGGCCGGCCATCTTTTACTGGCCCTTCGATATAGATGCTTTCATCGGCAAATGGAACTTGCCTCCCCTTCGCGCCGAACGATGTCTTATGCACCATCCCTTCGCGTTTCGTCCAATGAATGCCATCCGGTGAAAACGCCACCCGCATACCCGCACCGAGGTTCCGTTCGTCGTTCGGCTCCCAGTCGTAATAGACCATCTTGTAGCGCCGTGTTGGATCGGGATCGAGTGCATCGACAACTACCGAATTGCAATAGCGATCGCCATAACCGTTTGGCGCACCAATCAGAACAATGTTCGTCTTCTTCGCTTCGTAATAAGGAAACAGTTCGAGGTCCGGCTTTACCCAAGTCTTTCCATCGGCGGATTCAGCGTAGGCCACCACACACTTGAGTTGTTTGTTTTCAACGCGTTTGTCGTTGTAAGCCTGATACCACATCTGACACTTGCCGGTAGCTGGATCGCGATAAGTGCTCACCCAACCGATCATCCCTTCCCAAGGCTTATCCGGCGCAATGACCGGGTTCCCTTGGAACTTTCGAAGCGGAATGACTTCTTTCCGCGTACCGGATCGATAGAGCACGTCTTCGTCGTCAACGAACAGGATCGTTCGCGAACGAGCTGTGTCGTCACTATATGTGACGACTGGCGACAGAAAGATAGATGCGAGAAAAAGAACGAATCGAAGGCAAGTGTTGCAATCTGCCCCGGTTAAGATTGACTGTCGCATACGATAGGCGATATAGCCAGCGATGACTGCTTGTGCTTGTTGGATTATCATTTTTCCTTATGCGATGTTATTAAGGGCATGTAATAGCCAACGTTGAAGTCTCGGGAATGCGTGAATTTCATCGACTTCATTGAAGAGAATGGCAGGTCCAGCGGCGAACGATTCGAGCAAATATCGCAGCCCCTTACCTAAAAAGCAAGGTTTCACTCTGTCGTCGCGAAAACTCCTCGCAGAGTTCACTTAGCTATGCTCCGTCAACATATTCTTCAGGGCCTTCAGAAGTTCTTCGCGGATCGCATCGACCCTTCGATGGTTTTAGCGGTTCTACGAACGTTATCGATTGTTCGATTGTCTTGCGAAGCAATCAAGGGTATAGTCTCGATGAACGTGCATTCCTTTCACGTTCACGTCTCAAAACCATCAACTGGTTAAAGTACAGGCATTTGTGACTGTGGTTGAGTCAAGTGTGTTTCGCGTTCGAGGCGTGACCAAGGTCTACCAAATGGGCGAGGTCGAGGTGCATGCACTGCGTGGAGTCGATCTCGATCTGTTTCAGGGGGAATTCGTCGTTATTCTCGGTGCTTCGGGCAGCGGGAAATCGACGCTCCTCAATATCCTTGGCGGCTTGGATGTTCCTACCAGCGGAAGCGTGACATTTCGTGACCATGACCTTTCTTCGGCCGACGAGGATGAACGGACGCTGTTTCGCCGTGAGCATATCGGCTTTGTATTCCAGTTCTATAACCTGATCTCAGGGCTAACTGCACTTGAGAACGTCGCTTTGGTCGCGGAGATCGCCAAGCATCCGCTCGATTCTGCGGAAGCCCTACGTCTGGTCGGGCTAAGCGAGCGAAAGTCGCACTATCCGGCTCAACTTTCTGGAGGCGAGCAACAACGCATCGCGATCGCTCGCGCCATCGGAAAACGTCCGGATGTGCTCTTGTGCGATGAACCGACAGGGGCGCTCGATATCAAGACAGGGGTTATCGTCTTAAATGCGATTGCGAATGTGAATCGGGAGCTTGGAACGCTGACAGTCGTCATTACTCACAACGCATCGATTGCACAGATGGCGGATCGCATCGTCACCATGACCGATGGCAAGATTTCGAATATACAGATCAATGAACACAAGAAATCCGCGCATGAGCTGGTCTGGTAAGCAACGATGAGAACTCTCGATCGCGTACTCCTATCGGATTTGATCAAGATGTGGCGTCAGGGTCTGGCGATCAGTGTACTTTTGGCCTGCGGTATCGCGATCTTTGTGATGATGAGCAGCTCGATGCAATCACTCGAAACGAGCTGCGACCGTTACTATAGGACCTACCGATTCGCTGATATCTTTGCTCCGCTGACGCGAGCCCCCAAGCAGATCGCATCACGAATCGCCCAAATCCCCGGCGTGGCACAGGTCCAAACGCGAGTCGTGCATGCGGTTCTATTGGACATGCCTAAGATGCTGGAGCCCGCTTCGTGTCGTCTTGTCTCCATCGATAGCGACGCATCACATGGTCTAAACCAAGTCTTTCTTCGCCGAGGCCGGATGCCTCGCTCGTTCGGACGCAATGAGGTAATTGCCAGCGAACCTTTTGCCGAAGCGCATCGACTCAACCCGGGCGACACATTGGATGTCAACATGGATGGTCGACAAGAGAAATTGCATATCGTCGGGATCGGACTGTCGCCCGAGTATGTGTACGCCGTGCAGCCAGGACTATTGCTTTCTGACAATCGCCGCTTCGGTATCCTCTGGATGCCAGAACGTCGGATGGAGGCCGCATTCAATATGGAAGGGGCGTTCAACAGTCTGTCGATTGCGTTGCGTCCGCAGGCTTCGTCGAGCGAAGTGATTTTCCAGATCGACCGGATTCTCGAACCCTTCGGTGGCCGCGGCGCGTTCGGACGCAAAGACCAGGAATCACATCGTCGGTTGTTCGACGAAATGCACCAGATGCGAAGCATGGCCTATGTTACGCCTTCGATCTTCTTGGCTGTCTCCGCATTCCTCTTCAACATCGTTTTTTCGCGGCTAGTCAATCAACAAAAGGAACAGATCGCGACACTGAGAGCGTTTGGCTACACGCGCGTCGAACTAGTGCTTCACTATTTCAAGCTGATGGCGATCCTGGTTGTCCTCGGAGCATTGTTGGGCTTGGTCGTCGGTTGGCGAATGTCATGGTGGATGATCGATACCTATGCCTTGTTCTTCCGCTTTCCCATCGTGGTCCATGAACTGGCGACTCGCGAGGCGACGTTCGCGATTGCGATCGGCTTTACGGCCGCATCGGTGGGCGCGTTTGCGGCGCTCCGAAAAGTTTTTGAACTAGAACCAGCCGTCGCGATGCGGCCGGAGCCACCACATGCCTTTGGCGGTTCCATTCTGGATCGGCTGGGATTGGGTTGGTCCGTTTCTCCAGTCACGCGAATGATCCTACGTCGTCTAGAAGCCAACCCGACGGCGACCGGCTTGTCGATACTCGGCATCGCGATGGGGATCGCGGTCCTTGTTCTCGGTTCATTCATGCGAGACACGATCGATTTTGTATTGGATGTCCAATTCGGTCGAGCGCAACGTCAAAATGTTATGCTGACCTTCAATGAAACGCTTTCGGCCCAAGCGATGCATGATGTCATGCACCTGCCCGGTGTTTCACGTGTCGAGCCGTTTCGCTCGGTGTCGGTTCGCTTGAGGCATGGTTCGCGGCATTTTCGCTTGGGTTTGATGGGGCTTAACGAAGATCCGTACCTGTATCGAGTGCTCGACGACCAGCAGCGCCCCATTCGCTTTCAAAGGCAAGTCGGAATCACCATTTCGAAGAAGCTTGCTGAAATCCTCGACGTGAAGCTGGGAGACAAAATCGAGGTTGAAGTGTTGGAAACGAAACGCGAAATTCAAACCATTCAAGTCGCTACGATCTTCTCGAACTTTACCGATCCGGCAGCGTATCTCTTTCGCGATGACTTGCACCGATTGATGCGTGAGAGCGAACGTCTGTCGGGCGTATTTCTGTCGGTCGATTCCAAGGAACTGGGAGGACTCTTCTCGGCGGTGAAGCGAACACCGGCCATCGCTGGCGTTTTGGATAACAACGCGGCCCAAAAGAACTTTCGCGACTTGATTACGGAAAATACGAGAATCATGCGACTGGTCAATGCGATCTTCGGTTCGATCATCGCGTTCGGTGTGATCTACAACGCCGCGTTGATTACGCTCTCCGAAAGCGGTCGGGATCTAGCCACCATGCGCGTCATCGGTTTCTCGAGACATGAAGTATCGAGGATTCTGTTGGGCGAACTAGCTATCCTTACATTCTTAGCAATTCCGGTGGGCTTGCCGATCGGTTACGGTTTCTCGTACTTAGCCACTTTAGCACTCGATACGGATTCACATCGCTTTCCGTTGGTGGTTCATCGGCAAACGTTTGCGTATGCTACGATGATCATCCTGGTCGCTGCGACGGTTTCGGCTGTTGTTGTACGGAGAATGTTAGACCAACTGGATCTCATCGCCGTCTTAAAGGTCAAGGTATCGTGAAGCGTTTCTCAACGAGGTTACCATGGATCGTCGGGGCAATATTCCTCGTCGGCTTTCTCGTGTACGGCTTTTGGCCGCGTGCTACGAAAGTGGACATGGCCAAAGTGGTTCGCGGGTCCTTGACGGTAACGGTCGACGATGATGGCGAGACTCGGATTCGCGAGAAGTATCTGGTGGCAGCTCCAGTGACGGGGAAACTTTTGCGGCTACAGCTCCATGCAGGCGATCGCGTCGAACGCGGAAAGACAGAACTCTTACAAATTCTCCCCGCCGATCCAACACTGTTAGATGCACGCACTCAAGCCGAAAGCCAAGCTCGTGTGCAAGCTGCCGACGCTGCCGAAGAAGAGGCGGTCGCGAACTACGCGAGCACAAAAGATGCAGCCGAGTTGGCGCGACATCAATATGAGCGAGCTGTCAAACTCATGAAGTCAAATTCGATCTCACAAGCGGAGTTCGACGAATCCGAACATCATCACCGGATGGCAGAAGCGGCACTTCGCTCTGCCGAGTTCAAATCCAAGGTCAAGCTTTACGAAAAGGAGGTCGCGCGTGCCGCTTTGATTCGCGTCACGGAGACCAACGAAAGCGGAAACGATTTTGCGATGAGAATGGTATCGCCCATCGATGGTCGAGTCTTGCGAATTCTTCATGAAGATTCAAGCATCGTCACGACGGGTACTCCTATTTTGGAGATTGGTGATCCACAAGATTTGGAGCTGCAAATCGAAGTCCTTTCGTCAGACGCTGTCGGCATCGAACCAGGTGCCAAAGTCATCATCGAGCACTGGGGCGGAGAACATTCGTTGCACGGAACGGTTCGTGTCGTCGAGCCGTCCGCCTTTTTGAAGATCTCAGCCTTGGGAGTTGAAGAAAAACGCGTTAAGGTCATCGCTGACTTAGTCGAGCCGTGGGAAGATCGCAAGACTCTTGGCGATGGCTTTCGTATCGAAGCTCGCATCGTGGTTCATTCGACAGATATCAATTCTCTCAAAGTCGCCGCTGGAACTCTCTTTCGTCACCAAGACGATTGGCATGTCTATCGGATTGTGAACGAGAGAACAGTTCTAACCCCGGTCAAAATCGGGTTGACGAACGGGCTTGAAACCGAAATTTTGGAGGGGCTCAGCGAACGCGATATGCTTGTGCTTCATCCGTCCGATCAAATCCGTCATGGTGTCTTAGTAACGAACGAATAAGTTCGAAGAAGCCGTTGTGCGGATTGGGCGTAAGCCTTTGGCGTGTTAAAAATCGGGGTTGTGGCTCGCAGGAGTTTACGCAAATTTTATTCCGCCGTAAACGATTCTTCTTCTTTCGAGCTTTTCGATTGGTATCTACATGATTATCGATAACGATTGCGTAAGGCTTTCTCGCCAAGACGCACAAGCAAATTCTAAAGTCGCAACGCGACGGCATTTGATAGCCTGGGGTGAAGCGAGTCTTCGAGCGGAACCCCAGGTTTTTGGGCCATTCGCAACGTGAGTCGCGAAGCGACGGCATTCTGAATCGTCACCAGTTTCAGATCATGCCGTAGCTTCACTACTCAGGAATCGATCCGGCAATGTCAACCTGGGGTTCCGTTCGCGCGCGAACTCCACCCCAGGCTATCAAATTCCGTCGCGTTGCGACTGAAAACGATCGATGCGTTTGGAATGTACCGTAATCGATCGGGACCGGAGAAAGTAAAGCCTGCCGGAAATCTAGCGTACGTCGCTGCGAGATATGCGGATCAAAAGTGATAGCAAGTCAAACAATCAAAAAAGCAAGTCAACTCCAAACTTTTGACATCCCAGCGTAAGCCTTTGGCGGAGAATGGGTGGTATGCTCCATACGTTACACCCTGAGGATGCAATCTGTTAGTCAACGGTGGACAAACGAAGATACCGGCCTACGAAGCGAAACAGGTTGCGGATAGCTGCCTACGTACCCAGTGCGCAGTATAAATTGAACGCTTTCACTCAAACCAATCGATTCCGTGAAAGCTTTCTTGGTCGCGGCTTCGA
>JANPLJ010000438.1:0-5358 GCA_031426475.1 Pirellulaceae bacterium
CAACTCGGTACGCCCTTCAAACGCTACCACATCGCTCCCGTTTGGCGTGGCGAAAACACTCAAGCGGGCCGTTATCGCGAGTTCGTTCAGTGCGACTTTGACACAATCGGTACGGAAAGCGTCGTAGCGGATATCGAGACAGCGATTGTGATTGCCGAGCTGATGTCGGAGATCGGCGTCGAGCGTTTTCAACTGCGAATGAACAATCGACAAGTCTTGAATGGCTTGTTAGAGAAACTCGCTTTGCAAGATCAAAGCGTCGCGGTCCTGAGGGCTCTCGACAAGCTCGAAAAACTGGGGCCAGCCAAGGTTCGCGAAGAATTGATTCAGACCAAGAGTGTATCGGATGGCCAAGTCGACGAAATTCTTGCGCTCGCTGACATCAAGGGAGATACGAATAGCGTTCTTCGTCAGCTTTCCGATTTGCTGCAAGGAGTCGCGCTCGGTTTGAAAGGCGTTGATCGATTGCGATTGATCGCGGAAGCCTTAGATAGTTCGGGCGTGTCGAGCGAGCGATTTCGAATCGACGTAACCATTGCTCGCGGGCTCGACTATTATACGGGGGTTGTCTTTGAAACGACCCTGCAAGACTTACCAAGCATCGGAAGCGTTTGCAGCGGTGGTCGGTACGACAATTTAGCCGCTTTGTATACGAAACAACACTTGCCTGGCATCGGCGCGTCGCTGGGACTCGATCGTTTGATTGCGGCGCTCGACCAGCTCGAAAAACTCCCTCGAACGCGAACGACGGCTCAGATCTTCGTCCCCTACTTCGATGAAAATCGATTGCACGACTACTTGAAGCTTTGTAGGATCGTACGCGCGGCTGGCTGGAATGTCGAGCTGTATCCCGAGCCCAAAAAACTGGGCGTTCAACTGAAGTACGCCGCTGATCGAGGTTTCGCCATCGCTCTGATTGCTGGCTCCGATGAATTGAATGCTGGTACTTGTCAGATCAAGAATCTTCCTCACAAAATTTCGACGTCAGCTTCGTGGCTCGATTCCCCAGAACCGTTGTTGGCCGCCATTACCGATACGATGGCTATGATTTCCGGATCCCGACTCGCATAGCGAAGAAGTCGTAAAACGCTATTTCCCCAAGGACCAGCACAATTGACCGAAACCAACGCGACAGACGATAAACCGACTCTCTCGTACACGATTCGTCAAGCGACCGAGGCTGACTTGTCGGCGATTCAGAACTTGTTGCAACCGTATGTAACAGCCAGGAAATTGCTCAAAAGAACCCGTGCGGAACTTCTGACATTGATCGGAAACGGTTTTGTCGCGGAAGCGATCGACGCGAGCGGAAAGTCCGCGGTTGTCGGATTTTCAGCGGTTGAAATTTATTCTCGAAAGCTTTCCGAAGTCCAATGCCTTGCGGTTTCTGATGGCTATCAGGGACACGGAATTGGAAGTGGCTTAGTTCGTGCTTGCATCGAAAGAGCTCGCGAACGAGGTGTCCTGGAAGTGATGGCGATCAGTGCTTCCGATAACTTTCTTCGCAACCTCGGTTTCGATTACTCGTTGCCCGACCAAAAGCGAGCTCTCTTTTACCAGCTCAAAACGCGAGAACAACTTCATAGCGAAACCGAAGACGAGTGATTGTCGCTAGAGAGTCGCCGTTCACTCCGCGAGATGTGGGGCAGCGGCTCCGTCCGCTGACCGTTCGGCTTCCCGCGGGCGGAGCCGCGGGACCACATTTGATTCACAGCTTATCCCCGAGCGGTGGGGCGACGTTGTGCGTCCTGAACTCCGCTTCGTCAATCCATCCAAACATGTTTGGCCTTCGGGATTCCATTAAACTCGCTGGCGCTCACTGACGAGTAGGCTCCCATATTCGGAACAACGATCGCGTCGCCGATTTCCAAATCAGGCAAGAGATAATCGCTTGCGACGATGTCCCCACCGTCACAACTTGGGCCAGCAATCATGCTCGGTTCGAGTGAAAGACAAGAGGTCGTTGTAGTAGGGATGACTTCGTCTCGCGGCTTGCGATGCGGAAAGAAATTGAAAGTGCTTTCGGAAAAATAGCGTCCTGAAAAAGTTCCGTAGCGTCCATCATCGATCGTATACCAGAGCTTTCCTTGGCGTCGTTGTTTGCCGATCACCGTCGTGACCAGAGATACAGCTTCCGCGCACAAAACGCGTCCAGGTTCGGCAATGATTTTTACCCGCGCATCGCCAAAGTTTTGTTCGATCATCTTTCCGACGCTGCGACAGTACGATGCAAGTGAAAGTGTAGGTTTGTCTCGATAGGCAACCGGGAATCCACCTCCGATGTCGAGTAGCGAGACCTGGATGCCAGCCGCATGGAGTTGGTTCCACGCTTCGCGAGCTACCTTCAATGCGACATCGAAATCCGAGGGGTCAATCGATTGTGACCCCACATGGAAAGCGATCCCGTCAATCGGCATTCCGTGCTCTCGTGATCGCCTAGCGAGCGAAACAACGGAATCCAAATCGGCCCCAAAGCGATGTGCGAAGGCGACTTGTCCCGATCCGTGCCGAACATTCAGCCGTATCAATAATCGCGACTGTGATGCTATCATCGCTAGCTTAACTAGTTCGTTCTCGCAATCGAAGACGAATCGACGTTGGCCCGCTTGATAACACGCTTCGATATCGGCCGGAGACTTGCAAGGATGACTATGAAGTATTCTGGCGGTTTCCCATGTGTCCGGGTTATGGGCCTTCAGTTGCTGGAAGCGAGCTAAAGTCTCTATGGTTGGCTGTGTTGCACACCATGAAAAAGTCTTCTTGACTTGTTCCAACTCGGAAAACGAAGCGACATCGAACCCGCAACCTTCGATTGCCAGTGTCTGGAGGAGTTCCGTATCACAATTGGATTTGACGGCAAAAAACCAGTCGATCGACGGCAGATATTCTCGCAAGCATTGAAACTGATGACGCACGAACGAACGTGAACCGACGAGTAGCGGCGAACCATGCTCGGATAAAAGACGCCATAAAAGCTCAGGTGCAAGATTTATCTGTGTCATTTTACGGAACTGTCGCGGAAACAGGAAAATGGAATTCCATCCGATGGTCGTGATGCTATAATCGATCGATCGATTTAAGAATTGCTCGTTGAAAACCTAGCTTTGACCCCTATGACGACTCGACGCCGCGTCCGTGAAGTAGTTCTCCAAATCCTCTTTGAGGAAGATATCAATCCTGTTCGTAAAATCAGTGCAGCCTCGCAATTCTTAGAGACGCGAATGCGAAAGAATAAGCCGCTGATTGCGTTCGGCGAAGGGCTCTTAGCTGGAGTTCGAGAAAAACGCAAAGACATCGACGCGTTGATTGGGCAAAACGCAGCCAATTGGTCGGTCAAGCGAATGGCGACGGTAGATCGCAATGTTCTTCGGTTAGCAGTCTTCGAAATGATTTGGGCCGGAGTTCCCGGTCGCGTCGTCATCAATGAAGCGATCGAGTTGGCCAAACGATATGGGAACCATAATTCGGGCCAATTTGTCAACGGAATTCTCGACCGCATTTTGCGTGAATCCACAGACCTCTCCAAGAGCGACAGCACACCGGCTCTCGATGAAACTATCGCCTCCAGCGGTGCCTGACATAATCGCTTCCGATCACGTCTCCGGATCACCAATCGAACGAATGAGTTCACTTAGTCGGCAATAGACTTGGAGCATCAATTGCCAGGTTGCGATATCGACTTGGACAGTCGAGGCCTGCTCGGAACGCTTGACTGTATCGACGATTGTGCCGAACTGTCCATGAAAGAATTCAAGTAATTCGGAGAGTTGGGCGGCTTGGCTCGGGGTCAGTTTTTCCGGGATTTTTGGTTCGGGGTTGTTAGTGCTGAGCAGTTGTGCGGCGTTCGATAACCCCCATAGCTCGAAATCAGCATCTCTCGCCGACCCAGTCGATAGATGCTCGACGGTAAGCCCCTCTCCCAGGCGTTCGGCAATTTCCTCGCGTGAACCGAACAGCAAGGTGCTTCGGCCAACGGCAATGACATCGCCAAATCGAAGGATGCGAAGCTGGCAATCCAAACCGTTTACACGCGTGCCGTTGGTACTATCTAAATCCGTCAGCACTATGTGCTGGTTGTCTTCCTGGATTTTCACGTGAAATCGGCTGATCCGCTCGTCATTCAGCTGGATTGCGTTTCCTTCTTCGCGGCCAATGGTGATCGGTAACTTAAGATCCAGATAAGCCCGCCCGCGATCCGCACCCTGCATCACGCGAAAATTGACCGTTGCCATGAACCACTCGTAAGTAGATTAGATAATTCCTCAAGGTAGAACTTTCTATTGTGCTTTTCAAACCGTCCGAGAGCAACTGCCAATAGCACTTAGTTCGCAAACTTGAAGTGCCCAAGCTCACCAAGGAGGTTTTTGGGACGCTTCTGGCTGAACTTCACCCTCCCGAGCCATTCTTCGGAATGATTGCCGGCGTGAAAGTAGTCTCGCTTCGAGTGCCGTAACCGACAAAAAGCAAAGCCTTTTGTCGATCTGGCGGACGGCACACGGAGTGTGCCTGCCGCTTTTTGCAGGCAACTGTTGTGGATTTTCAGTTTTGCCCCCTCCAACGTAAAGCCAAAAAGTGGCTTAACGCAGTGATAAACCGTGAGAAGTTTCTTTTTTTAAACCTATTTCCAGCCAACTCGTAAGAAAAACTCCGGTCTTGGTTTATCAGTCGCCAATCGGATACTATACAGAGATGAAGGTTTGCGGATTCCACCTGGACCGATTTCGCGAACCCCACCTGGCATGAAATCATGACCAGCCACGCCGAAAGGTCCATTGAAGAGGTTTCCCGATGTCAAACTATTTTCGAATGCTCGCTCTGAGCTTTTTCTATTGTCTCTTCATGATTTCGAGTTTTACGTTTGCCCAACCGGCGGCGGAAGTTGTTACCGACCAGGCAAAGGACCCACCATCCAGTTCCGCCGAGGCATCAAAACCGAAAGCCGGAAATGCTGGACAGGCAGATCTTGATTCCGCGATGGAGCTTAAGACGGCAGCGGATGACATCGACAAAAACGGGAAGGTTATCGACTTAATCAAGCAGGCGATCGAGAAAGGCCTACCCGCGGGCGATCTCGATCTTGCAAAAGAGCTCTTGGCTTCTTCGGCCCTGGAGCGAGCAAAACTGCAGTTGCAAGAGATGATCAAAGCTCGTGTCGGAGAAACGATGGCCCGTCGCGTCCAACGTCAGATTTTGAGCGATCTCGAACTCGCCATCAAGAATGATCCAAAACTTGGCGAAGCGCACCTTATGCTCGCAAAGCTTATGCTCTCGACTGGAGCAGCAACCGATAAAGCCAGAAGCTCGCTTGATGCGGCAATCGAAAATCTTGGACACGACTCGGAAAAACGTGGTGAGGCT
>JANPLJ010000439.1:0-4449 GCA_031426475.1 Pirellulaceae bacterium
TGATGTTTCAATTGACGGACCGTTTCCAAAACGTTTCCCGAATGACCATGGGCGCTGTCGACGATCAACACATCGACACCACGCTTGATAAGCTGTTCGGCTCGTTCCAGATCATGCACGCCGATCGCCGCACCAACTCGAAGTCTTCCCAAGGCATCTTTGCATGCCGTCGGGTATCGCTTCATCATGTCGATGTCTTTGATCGTAATGAGTCCCGTCAGTTTGTATTTATCGTCAACCAGTAAAAGCTTCTCCACCTTTTTATCCGTTAAAATCCGCTCAGCTTCCGCAAGCGTTACATTCCCCTGTGCTGTCACTAAATTTTCTTTGGTCATGACCGAAGAAATCTCAAGTTCTGTCGATTCCAGAAACCGAAGATCGCGACGCGTGAGTATCCCGACCAGTTTTCCATTGGCTTCGACAATGGGGACGCCCGAGACGTTTTGCTGGCTCATGATATCTCGAGCTCGGCTAACCTTGTCTTGAGGTGCTAGCGTTACTGGATCGAGAATGATGCCATTGGCGGAGCGCTTGACCTTGGTGACTTCCTCGGCCTGAGCGTCCAAAGACATATTCTTATGGATAACCCCGAGACCGCCGACTTTCGCGAGCGCAATCGCCATCTCGGCTTCGGTCACCGTATCCATTGGCGATGAAAGCAAAGGGATTTGCAGTCGAATACGTTTTGTCAGCTGAGTACTGACGTCGGCATGACTCGGCAGAAAGTCACTAAAACGGGGTTCGAGCAAGACATCATCGAAGGTGATGCCGGAATAAGCGAGTTTGTCTTCCATAGCCCTGAAGTGGTTCACACATTCTGAATGCGACTGGATCGGATCGGAAAGACAGCAAATTATGGCCGATCAAGCCAGGTTTGGCAACCGTACGTCAGAACGTCCAAGAATATCCAATTACTTGGTGCGGCGAATCATTTCGACCAGCAGAAAATTCTCGCCGCGATACTCTGTGACTCGACCGTTCACGATCCAAGAAGTCTCGTTCGGTTCGTCACCGATGACTTGATGAACGCGCTGCAGCATCAGATTCTCCAAGCAGCGAAACGTTCGATTTGCATCGTGATCGATGAATTGGATTCGATCGCCCGCAATTCGGAACGTCCCCATGAGATCCGGCAAGACGGAGCCTTCTCGAACCGAAATGCCCGCAGAAGATGGAGTATTCGCTTCCTCCGCCCAACTCGATGACTCACTCAAAAATCCTCGATTTGCTGCAATATTTGCAACCGAAGCAACCAACAAGGCTAGCGCGATCACCCAGAATGCTGGCGAACTTAGGTTCGAACTGAGAATTCGGCGAGGGCTAAATGTCACGAAACGACTCCGTGAAGACGAAACTTACTGGCGACGAGGAATCGCGAGCGCATGCAAACCAATCACTGCTCCGGTGGTCAAAAGCACCCATCCGAGCCAATTCGGGGGCCTGACCGACTTTTTCGGCGACGGCGCAACACTCATATACATGTCAGTCATTCCGCCCGAACTGGCGATCTGAGACTGTTTTGCAAATCGATGCAGGGCGCGCGTCGTCGATTCGTTCAGCACGAACGATTCAACCGTTCGAAATTGAATGCCCAATAGGAATAGGACCATTCCTAACGCGAAATAACGATTGCGATCCCAGTCCATCGACATCCCCAATGCTTAGTTGGCAAAACTACGAATCATTGTTTAGACATCGAACCGACGAAGGCTCTAGAACAAGGAAATCCGACGAGTTAGCAAAAAAATCGATTAGGCGAGCTGGTGCTTCGTTCAACTTAAGATTTTGGGTTTCAATTCGTAGCCGATGTCGTAAAACTTCGGATGAGGCGCAGTAGACATCGCCTTCGAGTTTCGTCCAAATTCTGACGAATTCGGCTACAAAAAAAGACAGGTGCGACGACCGCACCTGCCTTTTCTGAAGAAGCTCTATGGATCTAAGGTGAGCTGGACCGTGGTCCCACGACTCGGTCGTCCTGCGACTCCGTTCGCAGAGAAACGCGGTGGTCCCGCGACTCCGTTCGCGGAGAAACGGTCAGCGAGCGGAGTCGCTGACCCACACTCTAGCGAAACTGGGCATTGGGTGGTTGCGAGATCTGCGGGGCAGAGATCTCGGGCATTGTGAAGCCTGTTGCCGCCGGTGCCGTTACGGCTGGAACAGAACCGGCGGTGATTGTCGGATTGCCAACTGGTGCGGTCGCTGGCGTCTGGAATCCCGGTGGCGTTTGAGTGGCAGGCGACTCTGGACCAGCTTCGCTTGCGACACGATTGTTCATCGGACCGGCAGACGTTTCCTTGGAATCGACTTCTAGGTTCTCAAAATCCACTAACGTCGGTTGTTCGTTTGGTCCCATGTCGATTGCTAAGCCAGAAATTCGCCAGCCTTCTGGCTCCAACTGGACAGCCCATACAACTTCGGTTTCAACGTTCGGCTGGCCGTTGGTGCCCGGCTCAATCCAAAGGCTCTCAACGTACGCTGCATCGCGATCTTGATCCAAGAACCGGACTTCTCCGATCTTATACGAAGCTTCAGGCGAACCAGGCGGATCGATGGTCATACCACGACGCTGGATCTCTTCGCGAGCAGCGAGGGTAATCAACTTGATCGTTGTTTCCTTGTCGCCTCGGCGAATACTGTCCGAGAACATCGCTACGATTTCATTCGGCGGCACCTTCGTAGCGCTCGTCGATACAGGCGTGGATCGATTCGAAGCGGTTGCATTCGCCGAACCTTCAGGATCCGCCTTTCCACCACAGCCCACCGGTAAAACCGTTCCAATGAGCACTAAAACTATCGCAATCGATCGGTTCATGAAATTCGCATCCTACTTAGAACGTCTTCCGAAACTTATAACGGCCAATCCTTTCGGCCGCGACGGGACGGTAGAAGAATCGAGCGCGGCTGGTCAAGAGTGATTCCGCCAAGATCTAAAAAAAACCAGCATCGCTGCGATATTTCGACAAGAATTTGAATCGCCGATATCCGATTGCTGGCTATTCGAAGGTGACGCTTCGATCCGCGCTCAACATGATCAATGTCAAGCTGATCTGAGACTCATCGATTTGGAATTGCTGGCCGAGGACTCGTCGATAGAGCCTTAGCTGGGGCGCGTGATGTTCGATTCGCTCCTGAATCCATTCTTCAACATTTTGACCAGACTTCAGCGCATCCGTTTTGTAGTCCAAGATCTCTGCTCGTACGACTTTTCCATGGTCCAGGCCGATCACTAAACGGTCGATTGTTCCTCTCAAAAGCAAGCCATCCAATACTTCCAGCAATCGCCGTTCGTTTGTTACTTGTAATTCAAGCGGTTCCCCGGAAGCTGATTTCCAGTTCGTATACCGAACACGCGAGATCGTTTCCGCCACGCAATGGCTTTGCAAATAGGCTTCCATGGCCGTCAGCCAGTCTTCCATTCGAATGAGAGGCATTTCTTGTGGCGTGAGTGTCTTCAAAGCCAAGGCACGCATTGCCAATCGATCCCATTGGAAATCCTCTAGCCACATTACCTCTTCGAACCAGCGATGTACCAGCGTTCCTATGATCGCTCCGATCGATTCGTTACGTTCAAAGAGGTCCTTGATCGACATCATTCGACTCTCGGTCGCCGCGGAAGGCTTCAGCGTTGAGCGCTGTCGGACGAAGTCCGTGGCTGTCGGATGACGCAATGCGATCGATAACGAATCATCATTGTTTTCGTCGAGCGAAAGGTGACTTTGGTCTCCTTCTTTTTCTACTTCTGTCGTTGCCAGATTGGCTTGAGTTGTCGCGTACCATTCGTGATCCCCCGATTCGAACACGACTGCTTCCGGTTTTCCTCGCTCACTTTCAGCGACAAAAACGGAATGCAAGAGGGAGTCCCACTGCTGCACCGGCTTGTCCGAAGGTTGAGCGTACAGATAGAGAGCTTGACGAGCTCGCGTCAATGCGACGTAGAAAGTCGATAACGCCTCGGAGAATTCACGTATCGTCTGTTCCTTATAAGCGTCTCGCCATTCTTTGCTGAGAAAGCCTTGCAGTTTTTCGTTCACATACCGCATCACGCCTTGCGGCGGCTCCGTTGGACTGCTCTGACGTGTGACGAATGCCGGCTTGCTTCCCAAGAATCGCTTCTTGAGGCCAGGCAAGAAAACGGCGTCGAACTCAAGGCCTTTGGATTGATGAATTGTCATGACTCGAACAGCCACAGGACGGCTCAACGCGACGCGATTGTCTCTAACAAAGTCGATAAAGTCTCGACCGCGAAGCGTTGCCATTCCATCGTAGCGATACGCGGTTTGAATCAGCTGGTCCAAACGTTGTTGGTCGCGTAAACTGCAATGCGGCGACAACATTCGAGCGTAATGTGCAAGCGTCTTGCCGTATCCTGCGTCATCCAACTTTGATCTCACTTCGACTGCAAATCGTTCAGCGGCGATCGCTTGTTCGTCGCTTACGCTTCCGGCTCTT
>JANPLJ010000440.1:0-6751 GCA_031426475.1 Pirellulaceae bacterium
CGATTTGGCGTGCGGGCTGCGAGGAATCGTTCATGTGCCGGTCGATTTTAGATGGCCCGCCGTTGAATTGGACAACATCGTGAACCAAACCAATGGTCTTTTGGTTAGGTCGATTGCCGAATTCTTCGGAATGAACGAAGGGACAGAAGCGACCGAAGGGACAGAAGAAAACACAGAATCCTTTCCGTCCTTTCCGTCCTTTCCGTCCCTTCCGTCCCTTTCACCGTGTCCGTTGGATGATCTTCTAATCTACCGATGGTCTCGTTCCGGTTTCGATCCGATCGTTTTTGACGATCTCCGAACAACGATTCGCGAAGAAGACCCCGCCAATATTCTTTTCACTTCGGGCACCACGGGCGCGCCGTTGGGTGTTGTGCTTAGCCACGGGAACCTTGTCCATAACGCCCGAGGCAAATTGGATGCAGTACCGCAATACGCTCACGACCGTCGATTGAACATTCTTCCTTTCTCGCATGCCTACGCACGAACGTGCGAGCTTTCAACCTGGTCGTTGAGCGGCGGATCGATGATGTGTGTTCACGAATACAGCAAGCTTCTATTTTATGGTTCACGGTTTGAACCGACACTTATCAACGCTGTACCCTATATTTTCCAAAAGCTCCAGCAAGAGCTCGAAACCTTGAAAAGCAACGAACTGCGACAGCAGGCGTTGACGAAACTTCTCGGTAGCAAGCTGCGATGTTTCGCTTCGGGTGGAGCCGGCTTGCCCAGCAACGTCTATCGTTTCTTCCAGCAGCTCGGCTTGCCGATCATTCAAGGTTATGGCTTAACGGAAGCTTCTCCAGTCGTTTGTTCGAATCGGGCGGACAATCCCAAGGAAGATTGCGTTGGACGCCCTATTCAAAACACTGAAGTCCGAATCGACGACGACCAAAGACTCTATGTAAAAGGGCCTGGTGTTATGCTCGGATACTGGAGCAATCCTCTCGAAACGGCGCGTCGCATTCAGAACGGTTGGCTGGATACTGGTGATCGAGCGGAACAACTCGACGACGGCGGGCTTCGCATTCTTGGTCGCGTCGACGATCGCATCTCGCTATCGACTGGCTACAAGGTCGACCCTGCTCCAATCGAAAAACGTTTGATCGAAAAGGAAGCGATTCGAAATTGCGTGCTCGTTGGAAACGGTCAACGATTCCTCATCGCCATCGTCGTTTCAGAAAGCGTTCAAGAAGCGTTCCTTCTTCAAACGATTCGAGAGACATTGGTTGACTATCCAGACTATTGCATCCCCAAGCGTTTGATCGTCGAGAAAAATGAATGGACAGAATCATCCGGACTAGTCAATCGCAAAGGTAGCCCGCGAAGAATCGCGATCGCCGAACACTATCGCCATCAGATTGCTTCTGTCTACTGCTCAACCCTTGGGAGGAAGCAAGTTGCGTTGAATCCAAGCGATCGCGCCAAACAAGACGGTGATCGAACCGAGCAGGGGCACGAAGTACAACAGTAGCTTCGGCCTTGCAATAAAGACGACGATACAAATCAGAACCGAAGCGATTGCGATCCCCCCTCCCGGCAATTTCTTTAACAGCAATAACTGCGGCCATGCTAGCCAAGCCAATCCCAAGACCATACTTACTTTGCCGAACGTTCCCATCGCCCATACCGCACCGATATCCGAAAGCCCTAAGCCGAATCGTGAAACCAACGCGAGGACCCCTAGGATGATCGCTGCGACTCCTATGAAATGCCGTTGCCAATCGATTGGTTCTGGGGGACGTGCGCGTGGCTTCATGGCGTAGTTTTAATGAGGGATTACAACCATTCAAGCGACGCGAAAAAACTTTGAATCTGTTGCTGGGCGAGATTTCCTGTCAGTGGACCAGCAATATCAAATTTTTCGAGCGAAACTCGGACGCGATAGCCAAGCGTTTCGATCTTGGTCGAAAAGAGTGGATAGGCCGGGTTGTCACCCGAAAGCAAGATCGACAGCGACTCCATAGGCTCCGACTGAGGCATGCGTAGCCCTCGAGGTATATTTCCGCCAACAACCCAAAGACCTCTAAACACGCTTCGATTTTGCAATGCCAGTACGACCGCCGGGCCGCTTCCTGCCCCCACACCGCCGATAATCACTCTTCTCGCGTCGACTTTGTAGTCTGCACGAATTAACTGGAGCGAACGTTTGATTACTTCGAGCTCTTCCATGCTCCATGCTTCTGGCGAAGCTGAACCGACGACGGCCAGAATGAATCGTTGATCTCGACAAAACTGCTCCCATCGATCAACCCAGGCTTTGCGATCTACGTTGCCTGGCTCGGCCGCCAAAAGTAATACACCGTGCGATACTTCCGGATGGTAAGTCGGTGGCACAAATGCAAAGGCCTGGTTCTTAACGTCCCCCATCTGCAACGAAACAACGCCGGTTACCGTTTTCTCTTTCGTTGCCGGCGGAGCAACAATCGACAACACTTCCGACTCCGATTCCTTCGGATTTTCGGCAACAGGCCACGGCGAAAGTTGAACCTTGACCGGTTTGCCAACCTGGTCTTTTGACTCGGCGTTGCTGTCAGACGCTTCGACGTATTCGAAAATAGCCGGCTCGCGGAAGTCGACAAAGGCGAGATTTCGTTCGAGATCCTCTATCGTTGCAATCGGTTCAGCTCCCATCTTTCGAATGACTTGCCCCTGCTTCAGCTCGGCTTTTTCGGCAGGACTATCCTTGGCGACGGCACGAATCTTGACCCCGGGTCCTTGGAATGTTGGATCGGGAAGTACGCCCAAGAAAGGCATTTTGTAGACAGGAAGCTCCTTCACCAACTTGCATTCGAACGATTTTGTTTCGCCCGAACGCTCGACTGTCATCGTAATTGTCTCGCCCGCATCGACCGATCCGAAAGCGTGTCTCATGTGGTTTGGCCACCGAATCTCGGACGAACCGATCTTGATCAATGTATCACCCGCCTTGAGCCCTGCTTTGGCCGCTGGCGTCCCTGGCGCCACCCCGGCCAAAACCACGGGCCCACGAAAGTCGTCGTTCAACGCAGGCCGCACGCCCGCCTTTCCCGGATAAATGTCTTCACCCTTCATCATCTTGGGGAGGCGACTCAGGATGTCATCGAGAGGGATGGCAAAGCCAACTCCTGAATCGTACCACTGTTGGACTTCGCCCTCGGTTGCAATCCCAGGATCGATGGGGGCGAGCACACCCATCGTCCGTCCATAAATATCGACAAGCGGACCACCATAATTATGGGGCGAAATCTTGCAGTCGGTTTGGATCGCTCGTCCGAAAATACGATCGATGGCACTCAACACGCCAACAGATCGCGATGCTGTGACGATATCAAAAGTCTTTCCTAACGCGATGGTCCATTGTCCGATCTCCCAGTTCTTTCGCTCAGACGGTGTCACCGGTATCAACACATTCTCGACATCGATCTTCAGCAAACCAAGCTCTCGTGCATGATCGCGAGCTACCAGCTTGGCGGCCTTGCGTTGACCGTCGGGAAGCAAAACAGTGATCGATGCAGGATCGCCGCGAAATTGAAAAAGGCTTGTGATGATCCAACCGTCCGCGGCAACGACGGTTCCAGTCGATGGACCGGCTGCCACGGCGCTGTCGCCCACGACTTCGCGTCCACCAAACGTCTCTATCTGAACGACAGAGCGTTGTGCAAAATCGCCCGCTGCTCGCAACGCGTCCTGTTCAAGCTGCAGAATCCCCGGTGAACTTGGCTGGGTGGCTTCGACTCGATCGAAAGCGAACAAGGCGCATAATAGGATGCTTGCCATCTTTGCGGCTCTGACTACCCCTGTAAACATCGTTGCAATCTCCATCCCCTGAAAAACACCAGGAGATCGAGACTGCTGCCGAGACGGCATGTTTGAACTCGGAGCCATCGTCGGGAAACGTGAATCAGGTTGGAAAGGCAATTCCAGTGTCGGGAATTTCGTCATGGGCGTATGTCGAGTCGGACAAGTTCCTGTCCGCGTTGAACGAGGAGTGTAAAAGAATCGGCGCTATCGATACTTGCCAACGACTCTTCCATAGAACGACGCGATTCAATTCGGAGATCATTCAACAACAACACCAAATCGTTGGCCAGCAGGCCTCCCCGATCGGCGATGGATTTTGGTATGACTTGATCGACATAGGCTGGCGTCTTAGGAAGAACGTCGGGAATCAAGACGATCCCAAGCGCCGCCAAGCGTTGTGGACGTTGTGCAATCTTGAGTTGTTGCGAGCGCGCGGGCGAGTTCGTTTTGCCCTCCAAGATCCGACGTACCGAACTCGAAACAACATCGGCGGGTATTGCATAGTTCAACCAAATATTGCTCTGGTCATCACGCAGCTCTTTGCCAAGCATTCCCACCAGATCGCCTTTCAGATTGACAACCGCACCACCCGTTGCTCCTGGATTGTTCGTCATCACATCCAGAACCAGTACACGACCTTGATAGAGCGTCTTCATTCGTCCTCGACGCGCCGAGAGTGGCGAAATTGCCATAATCACGCCGCGCTGAATGCTCATCGGTTCGTCGCCGGTCGCGATACCGAACAGATTGCTCAATCCCAACACTCGATTTCCTACAATTGGCTCGTCGATGTCCGTCAGTGAGAAAAAACTCGATTCCCCGCGACTCATCTTCAGAACGGCGATTTCCGTCTCGGGATCCATTCCAACAATTTCTGCATCATCTTTGCGACCATCATGCGTTACCACGCGAATCGCATTGACGTCGAGAACGGTGCTCCAAGAAGTCACAACGTGCCCGGCATCGCTCACCAAAAAACCGCTTTGGTAACTCTCCAGTCCCTTCGGTCCACCCGCACCGTAGATTTTGACGAGCTTGTTTTGCAGTTTACTCGCAAGACCCACCAACGGATCCGTGGCCGTATCCACCGAGGGGAAACTCGGTGTTGTCTTCTCGACCGCTGTATCGATCGCTTTCAGCTGACCTTTGCTTGCGATGCTGCCCAGGAACAATCCACAACAAAGCGTTAAACCGGATCGGCGATTCAAAGGTCACCTCCTGCTGGATTCGCTACGACAAGTGGTTCGAGATCAACGATGAATTGAGATTCCGTTCCGAAACTGGAGCGCAAACTGCGAGGAACCATCAACTCAGCCTGCTTGTGGTAATCATCGAAGTAGACCTCTAAACGATCGAGTTGACTGTTGGCTTCGACTTCGATCAACAGAATTCGGCCGTCATCTGCGGACGTGTAAAAATACGTTTCGACTTCGCCAACGGTTACCTTGGTTAAATCGACCATGCGATCTGAGTCGATAGGGCTAGTGGTTCCTAGGTACACTGACGCACCCATGTTGTGCGGCCCGATCGTTCGCCATTTTTGCCAGAGCCGCATAGCTAATGCAGTTCCGTGAAGCGATTTTGTTTCGATCGCCTCTTCCCAGCCTCGGGTCGAATCCAAAACTAAAACCTGGTCCCCCAGTTTCGATTCGATATTCGTTTTTCTACTCCGAACAGACCAAACGGTTTGTTCGCCACGTAGCTTGCCAGACCAATGCCAATCCCCGGTTTGTTTCGACCACAGCGAGGGCTCGCCAGCCAAGCTCAACACTCGGTTGAGTTCCGTTCGATTGAAATAGTAGTTCGCAAAGCCGGCGCGCTTTTCGAATCGATCTGACAATGGATCATCGATCACTTTTTCAGGTGGAACGACTTCTTCCTGCTTCGGCGATTCTACCGGTTTTCCGTTCGCAATCTCTTCTAGTTCTTCGGCGGAATGGAGTGGGCTAACGCGAATCCAAGTGTCGATCGTTTGCTGCTCTTGCCGATACCGCAATCGAAGACGCGAATGCGTCGGAAAGATACCTAGGATATTCTTCAATTGATTGACGGTCGTGATGTCGCGACTATCAAGCCGAAGGATTTCGTCTCCATAACGAAGCCCTCGTCGGTAAGCGTCGCTCGACTCCAAAATATTCGTCACGACCACCCGGCCGTTCTCGCTGCCGACAGTGAAACCCAACGTGGCGTGATCGACAATGCGACCGCTCTTCAAATGCCCAAGGAACAACTGAGCTTGGTTGATCGATATCGCGTAGCCGACGCCAACATTGACACGTCCTCGCTTCTCAAACGAACAACGTCCATTGATTCCAATCAATTCGCCCGCGGCATTGTAGAGCGGACCGCCGGAGTTCCCAGGATTGATTGCGGCATCGGTCTGTATGCAGTCCGTATATTCGAGGATCGTTCCCGAGGGATATTGATAGCGATGAACTCCGCTGACGATGCCCCAAGTCACCGTCGGTTTCAAATTGGTTGCTAGAACAAACGGATTGCCGGCGGCAAAACACCACTGGCCCGCTTGGACCGTATTGCTATCGGCGATGGTGGCTGCCGGGAAATCGTCGCGTCCATAAAGCTTGATCAAAGCCAAATCGCCCGTTGGATCAATTCCAACAATGATCGCTTCGACCATTTCGCCATTCGACAAACCGCAACGCATTCGGTTTCCGAACGGTTCCGACACGTGAAAGTTCGTCAAGGCGTATCCATCTGCCGAGATAATCACGCCGCTGCCGCCACCTTGTCCGTCGACGCCGAAAACGCCTATCGTCGATTGAGTCGCTTTGGCAATGGCTCGAATACGTTGGGATTGCGATTCAAGAACGGCTGCAGGTGGTTCAGGCATCGAAGGCAATTCAGCGCAAGCGTTTCTTGCAAATCCACTTAGCATGGATACAAGCAGGCCGCTACAAAGCATTCGCCGGCTCGCTCGGAAACTGATTGGCATCATGATCATCTCCTT
>JANPLJ010000441.1:0-1764 GCA_031426475.1 Pirellulaceae bacterium
GCGGTTCTTCGTCGGCGGAACACATAGCGAAGACGGCGACGATGTCGCGTGGGATGTGATTCGAATTAAGCTTCAGGAAATTATCGGGAAGGAAGATAAACAACATCCGCTTAGCGACGACGATCTTGTCGATGCACTCAAGACGCATGGCTTGACGGTTGCTCGAAGGACGATCACCAAGTATCGCAAGAAGCTGAATATCCCCAGCTCGCGCCAACGTCGTGATTGGAAGTAGTCCTCCGAATGCCACTGATTGAAACTCGCAGCGTTAAAAAGTCGTTCGGGGCAAAAGACGTCCAAGTCGATGTCCTTTGCGGAGTTAGCTTGTCGATTGAGGCAGGCGAATTCGTCGCCATCATGGGCCCCAGCGGTTCCGGGAAGAGTACCCTGCTGTCGATTCTCGGCGGGATTGAACCGCCGACTACGGGGCAAGTGTTGCTTGAAGGAACCGACCTTGCGACTCTTGCTGACGACGAGCGAACGCTTCTACGCCGTCGACGCATTGGGTTCATTTTCCAGGCGTTTAACCTGATTTCAACGCTCACGGCAATTGAGAATGTAAGCCTGCCGATGGAGCTGGACGGAGTTAGCCGCGGCGAAGCGAACGAACGTGCCATGAAGGCGCTCGAACGCGTCGAAATGGAGAAACGGGCCAAGCATATCCCATCCAAGCTTTCCGGCGGCGAACAGCAGCGAGTGGCGATCGCGAGAGCGATTGCGATCAAGCCGGCGATTATCATGGCCGATGAGCCGACAGGGAATCTGGATTCTCGCCAAGGCGTGCGAGTGACGCAACTGCTTCGCGAATTGGTTCAAGACCAGGGTCAAACGATGGTCATGGTGACGCACGATTCCAACGTCGCCAAGTCGGCTTCTCGATTGCTGCTGATCCGCGATGGACAGATCGAAAGCGACCAGCCACAGCCGGGTTGGAGCCAAAGCGGAGCGACTCGTTAAAATGGTCCTGTTGCGTTTGTCGTGGAAAGAATTCTGCAGTCGTCCCGTCCGTACGCTCCTGACGCTTTCGAGTATCGTCATCGGCGTCGGTGCCGTCGTTGCGGTTGCGTTGGCCATCGAAAACACACGCGCCGCTCAGAAATCGATGATGCGAGCTGTATCAGGACGATCATCGTTCGAGATTCGAGCCGAAGGCGGGGCACCGTTTGATCAAGAATTACTCTCGAAAGTCCGTGAACTTCCCAACGTTCAACGCGCGACCGGTTTGATTCGGCGATTTAGCGTTATGTTCATCGATGAAACGCGAAGTGTCAAAGTGCAATTTCTGGGTGTCGATGCGACGCTCGATTCGGAATTTCGCGAATATCGTCTCGCCGAAGGACAACAACTCAGCGATTACGATCGAGTTCTTATCGACAAATCATTTGCGAAGTCGCTCGGTCTTGCACTCAATGGAATCGTTAAGTTCAGTACTCAGACAGGGCTGCGCGAAGCAACGGTGGTTGGGTTCATTGAACCACAATCCGGTTCGACGGTCCTTCAAGGCGGCTTGGTAGTCTTGCCTATCCAGACAGCCCAGCGGTGGTCGCGAGCCCAACGACGCCTCGACATCATTCAAATCATCGCCGACAAAAAAATCGACGAGAAAATCGTTGCGGAACAAGTCCAAGGAGCTTTGCCTGAAGGCTTGACAGTCAAAGCCCCGGCGCTCCAAAGTGAGCTCGGTCAAGAATCAACCGCGACGATGGAGCAGGGGCTGAAGTTGGCTTCCGCGTTTTCGCTGATGATCGCCATTTTCATCATCTA
>JANPLJ010000442.1:0-2594 GCA_031426475.1 Pirellulaceae bacterium
CACTCGACCTCCGCCCGTGCCAACTTCTGCGGAACCCTGTAAGTAGCCTTCGGGCTGCGTTTCACGCACCGAATACTGTCCTGGCAGCAAGTCGTCGAATTGATATCGCCCTTTGCTATCCGTGGTTGCCGTGCGAATCACCGAACCGCGAGCATCCATCAGCTCGATCTTCACCCCCGGAAGCGGACGATCATCTACAGCATCCATGATACAGTTACCGTCTGTATCCACGATGACTTGACCTGCGATCGAGCTTGGTCGCAATTCGCCAAAGTCATAGTCGATACCATCGCGACCCGAAGGCAGAACGATTTGTGAAATGGTATCCGAGGCCGAATCTACGGCACCGACCTGAGTTCCTTGGATGGTGCCCGCTCGATCCTTGCCGTCGACAAAGCCTGCCGGAGTCGACTCGACCAATCGATAGGTACCGGCGCGAAGGAACGAGAATTTATAGAATCCATTGGCATCGGTTTGTACTTGGCCAACTTGCTTCCCAGCGGCATCGAAGAGAGCCACAGTCGTGTTCGGAATAAGGGGTTCGTCCGCCTGGCGAAAGCCATCATCGTTTTTGTCTTCGAAAACATGTCCAGCGATCGAGGCGGGTGGCAACTCGCAAAAGTCATAGTCGCGACCGTTTTGACCTGCTCCCAAACGAATTTGAGAGATGCGACTTGGGTCTTCCAGGACACCCACTGCGAGACCGTTGATCGTTCCTCGCTTGGCTCCCCCATCGATCAGATCGACGGGTGTCGATTCTATGATCGAATAGAGACCGGCTGGCAGTTTGTCGAAACGATAGCTGCCGTCTGCGGCAGAAGTCGTCATCGCAACCGATCGTCCATTGCCATCGAACAATTCGACTTTGACGCCAGCCAACGGACGTATCCCGCGGGGGTCACTCGAAAAGCAATCGAAACCTGGCATCGCGACGCAGACATGTCCGCTGAGGGACGCAGGCGGTAGTTCACCGAAGTTGAATTCGATCCCAGCATCGTTTCCGTTGAGCAAGATATCGGTGATCGCATCATTGATCGATGCCGTGCCGCGGCTAGCGCCAGCTACCGTACCAGGTGTGTCTTGGCCATCGAAGTATGCGGCCGGTTGCGATACTTCGACGATTTTGTAACGACCGGGTGGCAGATTGCTGAAGCTATACGAGCCATCGCTACTGGTTCGAACCGTCTGCGGAGAAACAGATGCGATCGCATCGATCACGACAAGCTGAATCTCCACTCCACCGATGCCATTTTCACCCGACTCGCGGCGACCATTGTCGTTCAAATCTTCATAGACGTAACCTCGGATGTTTGCCGGTAGGGCTTCGGCAAAGTCGAGTTGTGTCGCTTGTTGATCACCGAGCGGAATGAGAATCTCGGTCAACAGATCTTTGTTGTCGGCAACCGTTTGGCCTACTCGATCCCGACCGTCAAGGACACCGGGAACGGCTCCGACGCTGAAATAGCCATTGGGTTGCGTTTCGCGAACCTGGTAAGTGCCTGGCTTGAGGTTCAATTCCAGACCGAATCGATAGCGACCTTGAGCATCCGTTGTGGCGCGATGCCCCGTTGTAATGTATCGGCTCCCTTCTTTACGAAACAGCTCCAGAGCAACGCCTGAAATTCCCGATTCACCGCTATCTTGCTTGAGGTTCACGTTGTTATCGACGAAAACTGTACCCGCGATCGAAATCGGCTTAGGAAGTTGAACAACGCTAAATGCTGTACCCGCCGTTCTATCGCGCAGCCCGCCTTCATTGTCGGCAGGAAGTGTAAGATTGGTGGGTGCGAGAATCGTGTCGTAGCGATTTTGAAAGATCGATTGTCCATCGATATTTTGATAGTGTGGAGCCGTAAAGCTTGCCTGAAATTTACTGCCTTGGAATTCGACCCCCGACGTGATCGGGTCCAAGCCTAAATTGATTTCGTTAAGATTTCGTTCGGCAGGATCGTAGTGCTGTACTTCGTCGACGTCGATCGAAAAGACAAGTCGATCGCCTGCGTAAAAGTTCTCAAACGTAAGGATCAACTGCATCGATCCATCCGCAACGCTCGCCGTGACTTTTGCATTCGGATCGCGAGCGACCAGCTTCTCGACCTTGAAAGGGAACGAATGATCTGCACCCATTCCACCGTCGGTGATATCGAAAAGATTGTCAGCAACGCTCAGTCCAGAAGCATTCTGATCCGTGTTGATGACAAGCCGCGTCAACTGGGTATTCGCAGCTCCTCCGTTGAACGTTATGTAGAACGAATCACCGTGCCCGTCGCCACCTTGATCCTCTTCGACGTAGACTCCACCGACCCAGATCGGCGCAGCATCGAACATGAGACGCGGCTCCATGGTTTCAAACGTCGCGCGACGCGACGGTCCACGGGGGCGGGGAATCGAAACGGGTTCAGACCGCTCTCGACGTCGCAAATTCCACGCTGGGAATGGACTTTTCCAAGTCACTCGGCACCTCCGTACATGTTATCGAACCGCCTCACCCGCACCGGAGTCCTGAAATCGCGCTGATACAGGATGCTCATAATTGCCCGTATTCTTCTGCATAGCCCGCGATAGATTCCAAGTGCGAATCGTCGTATCAAAGC
>JANPLJ010000443.1:0-1498 GCA_031426475.1 Pirellulaceae bacterium
ACCCCACGTCAGCGCGTGGAAACGATCCTTCTTTTGTCGCGGGAGCCAATTTCGCCGCGGAAACTTGCTCAGCTTGCCGACTTGGCGGACGCCACGCAAGCCCGTACACTGGCGCGCCAATTAAACGAAGTTTACGATGCCGGTGGCAATGCATTTCGCATTGAAGAAGTGGCAGGCGGATACCTCCTGCTGACGCGGCCGCAGTTTGCGAGTTGGCTGAGAAAAATACAACGATTAAAACCCGAGGAACGTCATTCCCAGAACGCAATTGAAACACTCGCGATCGTAGCGTACAAGCAGCCAGTTTTGCGAGCTGACATCGAAGCCATTCGCGGAGTGGGCTGCGAAGACGTTTTGAAGCAATTGATGCAGCGAGATTTAGTGAGAATTTGCGGTAGAAGTGAAGAACTGGGCCGACCCTATCTTTACGGAACCACTAAGAGTTTCTTACAACTATTCGGATTGCGGTCTTTGGATCGATTACCGCGATCGGACTGGGTTCGAAAAACCGAAGTGCAGTTTGACAAACCATTGACCGACAACACTCAACCTACCGATTCGTTTTCGTCAGAAGTATAAATTTTTTCCTAGGCCAGATGTAGGCTCAGACAAAGGAGTTCGCCGTGAAGATGACGCTTACCGTCCCAATTTCAACCCAGAGTTTTTTCCCAGCTACGGACGAGCGTTTCTCTCGCCGTCTCTCTTTCATCGAGCTCGCTCGAGAAGAAGACGAGGATGATGAATTCGAAGAGGATGAAGACGAAGATGAGGACGATGTCGATGTCGACGATGACGACGATCTCGATGACGAAGAAGATGAAGAAGACGAAGAAGACGTCGACGATTTAGAGGAAGATGAGTGGGAGGAGGTCGACGATGACGATGACGATGACGACGAAGAAGAAGAGGATAGTGACGGCGAGGATGAGGAAGATGATGAGTGGGATGATGAAGAAGACGAAGAGGACGATTGGGATGATGACGACGATGATGAGGAGGAAGAAGATGAAGAGGAGGAGGAGTGGGACTAACGCATTGAGTTCGATTTCTTAATGCCCTCCGCGATGGAGGGTTTTTTTGGACAACTCTAGCTGAACGCCAGCATCTGCTTCCCATACTGTGCCTGACGTGGGATCACTGTGTGGAATCAAGGGCTTTGGGAGGCAAAGCCTTCCAGATAGGGCGGTCTCAGGCTCCTGCCCTCGGAGCTACACTGGGCTGTCAAAAAACTGACGTTGTGGTGTTTTAGTCTTGCGCGAAAAAGCTTCCTAACTGCTAAAGACCGGAGGGCGGCAAATCGTTGCCGGTGGCGTGAGCCACCGGTTCACTGTGCAATTGCATTTTAGCCCGGAGGGCGACACATCAGCGGCTTGTTCTCAAGCGATAAGGCTCGACATTGGTGTCGCCCTCCGGGCTTCGGGTTAAAGGATTCTGTAAACCGGTGGCTCACGCCACCGGCAGTTCATGTGTCGCCCTCCGGGCTGGGCAATGAACAAAA